>CAUZVJ010000273.1:0-3469 GCA_963583225.1 Verrucomicrobiia bacterium | reverse complement strand
TCGAGTTGCAGGTGGCTCATCGACTTGTCGAAGGTGTCGAGAAACTCCTTCTGCGTGGCGAACGGCGCGACCTTGGTTTGGACAATTATCCCGTCGCGCGGCAGTTTCGGCAGCACGAGGCCAAGCTGCATCTCGGACGAACCGTAGCCGCGCGCGGTCTCGATGTGGTTGATGCCCAACTCGAGCGCGCGGTGGATCGTCGCCTCAATGTTGGCCTGCCCCTCGGCCGGCACCTCGCTGGGATCGATGTCGTCCCACTTGTGCTGGTAGCGCATCCCTCCACAGGAAAAAACCGGGATCTGAAGCTCCGTCTTGCCGAACCGCCGATATTTCACGTTGCGGCAGTTTTAGGTTTCATAGGGAGGGATTCAAGAAGAACCAGTTGCGGCCTGGCGCCTGGCCAAGCGGATGCCCGTGGACTTACTCGCCGGGTATCCCGAACCGTACCACGGTCTCGTCCGGACGGGCCAGGCCAAGCTGTTCGCGGGCCAGTCGCTCGACGGTCTTGGGGTCGGTCTTGAGGGAATCTATCTCGAGGCGAATCTGGCGACTGGCGGCTTCCTCCTCCTGGATTTGCCTGTCCAACTCGACGATCTGCTGGCGCATCACCTCGTTTTGGTGCATGAGCGGGAAGTAAAGAATGGCCACCCAGACCAAGGCGGCAACAGCCGACAACGAGGCAACCACACGGGTCATCCTGTCCCAGATACTGTTGTTGACGTTCATCTCCTTGGTGGGCGAAACACCCAAGCGCGAACTCAAAGCGGGGAAACTAGCCACAGCCAAAGCCGGGCATCAACCAAAAAAAGAGGAAATGCGACCTCCCCGGTGCGGATCAAATCTCCACGTTCTCGAAGAGCGACTCGGTGTTGAGCTTGGCCGAACTGTCCTCCTGGTCGATGGGGTTCAACGCTTTTTTCAGGTACTCCACGGCATCGGCCACGCGCTGGACGCTCTTGGGCAGGGCCGCACCGGCGGCATTGGGATGGCCGCCACCCTGCAACTGCTTGGCCACCGGCAACGCCTCTCCGTCAGAACTGCGCAAGCTCACCATGAACTGGTTGCCGCCGATGCGGTTGAGCGTCAGCAACACCCGGTGGGACGAGTCGGACTCACCCAGCAGACGGTGCAGGATCACGTTCGAGTTGCCCACCACCGTCTTAACCAAGCCAACCTTCGGGGAAATTTGCTGGATGTTTTGCCGACTCCAGTTCAGGCCCATCGGATCCTCCACCTCGCGCTTGACCCGCATCACCTCCAGCAGCGGATGATCCAGCAGTTTCTCCGGATCCCCGTTCACCAGCGAGTACATGTTCCAAAATCCGTACGTCTTCACCAGCGTGCCGTAATCGTTGGCCAGCTCAAACTCCGGGTCATCCTGCAGGAACAGGTCGCCCACGTTGGCAAGGTGCACCAACCGGTCGAGCGTCTCCGACTCGAGACCGTGTTCCCTGCATAACTCGTAGGCCAGTAGACAGGCACTCTTGCCCAAATCATGCACCAGCCGCGCCTTGGTTGGCTTCGCCGTGGTGATGTGATGATCCACCACCACCCAGTTGATGCGATCCATTCGCTCCTCGAACGCGAGGTCACTCACCCAAGCGGAGCTTTCACGCAGGCAGCGGCTGTGCCATGCGTGAGTCTGATAGGCCAGCAGTCGCACCTCCTCCCCGTACAACGTGGCGGAAAGTTTCTGGAGCAGCATGCCCGAGAGCAAACCGTCCAGGTCGCCGTCGTGGGTGATGATGATTTCGGGTTTGGGAAGCAGGCCCATAAAGCGGCGGGAAGGTTACAACAACTTTTGATACAACCAAGGCCAAAGTCACAGGGAAGCGGATCGAAAAAAACGGCCCGGTTGAAGTGGTACCAGTGGAGGGACTCGAACCCACACTCTCGTGAAAGAAGCGGATTTTGAATCCGCCGCGTCTACCAATTCCGCCACACTGGCACTAAAACTGGTACCCCGGGAGGGACTTGAACCCACAACCAATTGATTAAGAGTCAACTGCTCTACCGATTGAGCTACCGAGGCACACTTGTCGCCGACGCCGACGCGTCGAGAGCGGCGTTTTGTAGTCAGGGAACCGTTGGCGTGCAAGTTTTTTGTTGAACGCCCGCCGATGGGAATTGGTTTGGAGGACCGGGAGCCGATGCCCATACTGCGCCGCCTCGTGAGCTGCGTTTCCGAACAACCAAACGCCAAAACAAACCGACCGAGCACATTCATGAGCCGCTACTGGTTTCTGGCAACGCTCCTGCTGATGATCCCGGCGGGGCTTTGGCTGCCCGGAGGCGGCCGGGCGATCAAGGACGCCGGCTGGGTAACGCCGGTGCTGGTGGGCGTGATGATGGCCGTCTCCGGCTTCACGCTGGACACCGGCAAACTGCACCGGCAGGCGACCAACCTCGGCGCGATCACTCTGGTGCTCTTCTCGACCTACTGCCTTGCGCCGGCGGTGGCATACGGGCTGGCGCTGTGGCTGCAACCGGCGGGCAACCCGCATTTCCTGACAGCGGTGATGATCATGGCGGCGCAGGCCAGCAGCCTGGCCTCGGCGCTGGCGCTGACCGTGCTCTCGCGAGGCAACCAGGAACTGGCGCTCATCTTCACGCTGCTATCGAGCGCACTGACTGTGGTGCTGACACCACTTGTTCTGCAAATAAGCATCGGTGCCTCGGTCGAGATCCCGCTTGGCCAAATGATCCTGAAAATGCTGCTGGTGGTCGTGATGCCGGTCGTGCTTGGCCAAGCGCTGCGCCGCCTTTTGTGGGACAAGGCCAAGCTGCTTCTAAAGGGCATCCGCCTGGTTCCGCAGATGATCATTCTCGTGTTCGTGTACTCCGGTTTCTCGGTGGCCACCGGACAAATCAACGGCAACGCCGACGTCGTGCTGCGCATTGTCGCCGTCTCCGCATTGCTGCATGCAATTCTGCTGGGGTGGAACTTCTGCGTGTCGGTGTTGTTGCGAATGGACAGCGGCACCGGCACGGCGCTCGTCTTTTGCGGCTCGCAAAAAACATTGCCGAACGGCATCTACCTTTGGCAGCACTTCTTTGGCGACAACCCCATCGGCGCACTTCCACTAGCGCTGTATCACCTGATTCAACTGATCGCCGACACGCTGCTTGTCCCGTTCTTCGAGCGCCGCAACCAAGCGATACAAAAACCGAGAACGGATGATTAGCTTCGCATCGGGGAGGGGCAAGTTCCACCTTGCCCCATTTTGTTTCTGATTTGGGACGAGGTGGAACTCGTCCCTCCCCGGCACGCACACTGGCCGAGGGCGGACGACTAGGACAGCCGTCCCTACCTTTGCTCTGCGGTTAATTCCGGCGATCAGCTTCGCATCCAGTAGCGCAGCGGCGAATGTCGGATGAGGTCGATGAGGAACTCGTTCAGCCGGGCGGCCTTGGCTTCCTCCAGCCGCACGGTGGCCAGCGCCGTAAGCATCAGCACCGCCGCGACGCC
>CAUZVJ010000272.1:0-3476 GCA_963583225.1 Verrucomicrobiia bacterium | reverse complement strand
TCCCCGTCCAGGTAGCTCCTGAACCCGCCAACCATATCCTGTTCCCAAGTCATGGCCACGTGATGCCAATCGCCATCCGTGGCTGGGCCAACTGCAATGCCGGCGCCCGTTCCACCATCGGTGGAGATGATGTGAACCCCGTTCCAACCGGCCACGAAGTACTGGCCGTCCTGCCAGCGCACCGCCGACTGGAACGACTCGCCCTTGAACCAGTACTCGACAGTGATCGCCCAGCCGTCGCTGAGAATCTGAGGAATATCGTCCGGCAGCGCGACACTTGCGCCTCTACCATCGAACATCAGCGAGCCGCCGCTGCCCAAGTCGGGGTTGCGAATCCGATCGTTGAACGTGATGTTTAGTGTTGTCGGCAACTCGAAGCCCTCGAGTGGCGCCTGGCCAAGGGGGGCCTCTGAGATCGTCCAATTACGGTCACCCATACCCACCAGCACACCGTCGTTGCCCCCTATGGCATCCGGCAGGACCGTGCCGCTGACCTCGTTGAAGTTGTAGGAGGCCAGCAGGTCGGCCTCGTCCCCGAGCGACTTGTTCATGTTGGCGTTGATTTCCTCCTCGGTGCGAACGATGCCCCAGACGCGAAGTTCGTCCAGTTCACCCACCAGGAACTGCGAGGCCGCGTCGTTGGAGAAACCGAAGTTAAGGTGCTTTTGCCAGTCGAAGTTGGACATGTCTTTTGCGCCTTGGACGACCAGTTTGCCATCGATAAAGATCTGCTGGCCGTTGGCAGCGGCGCCCAGGGTGTGGGCAAGGTGATGCCATTGCCCGTCCGCCAGGTTCAACCCGGAGGACACCTCCACGCCGGGGCCGCTCCAGGTCCGGACGCGGATGTTGCCCCCGGTCAGGTGCAGATGGCGGTCATGGCCGCCTCCACCAAGATTGGCATCCACCACGCAGTACAGTCCGGCGTTGGGATCCTCGGTACGGAACCAGAATTCCACCGTGTAGTCGGTCTCGGGAATGTCCATCGGCACAGAGACGTATTGGCCGCCGCCCTTGAAGTGCAACGCCGCTCCGCCGCCGCCGGCGGAAGCGCTTGGCTTGGTGGCGTTGGCCTCGGCCACCTTGGGAGGAGTGCTGTCCTTGGCCACGGATAATACCGCTTCGCCGGAGGTCACGGCCAAATCACCCATGCTGACGGTTACTGAGTAGCGGCTCCCGTCATCTTCCGTAGTCAATAGACCCGGTGTGGTGTAGGTCGGATCGTTGGCTCCTTCAATCGCCTGGCCATTCTTGAGCCATTGAAATGTCAGCTCTCCCACGGCGAGCGGTTTGCCAGCGGTGGTCGCCGTGTAGCCGACCTCAAACGTGTGATCCCAGCCAAGCGTGCCGATGCCGCTTTGCGGCGACTCGGTGATGGCGATCTCTGTGCCGGTGTAGAAGAATGGACCGTAATTCGTGTACGCGGCGTAGCCTTTCGTGCCCGAGTGCTGGGCCTGACTGATGCCAAAATACACAGTTTCAGAGAACTCGAGATTCGTCACTCCCATCTCGATCCAGTCCTGTCCGTTAGCACTGCGGAATGCGGTGAACCGGTTGCCGGATCGCTTCATTCGAATCCACAGGTTGGGCAGACCGGGCACGGTGTCGGTATTGTAATTGATCACGCCCGCCAGTACTGAACTGCCCGGGGTGCCGTTATTGTTCCACCATTGCGGGTTAACTGACTCCTCGCGGCGCTCAAGGGCGAAGTAGCCCTGGTTCGACGCGCCGCTGGGCGGGGTGACGAAAGCGCCGAGCATTTTACTGATGTCATCCAGGGTCTCGCGTACCATTAAGCCATTGCGCGCCCACGAGCCGCCCGGATTGTCGATCTTGGGCACCTGCACCGCCATGTCAAAGTCGCCGGTCTTTTCCTCAAACAGGAACGTGAAGTCATCGGCGTTGGACCAAATGTCAAACCCCCCGGCGATCACCTCGATTTCATCGCCGAAATTGTGCGCCACACCGGTGGGGTCAACATCACCGATGTTCAACACCTGTAGAGAGATGAAGCCCCCTGGGGTCTTGGTGGGGGCCATCTTGTTCCCGGCAAGATCCGTTACCCCCGAGACGTTGAGCTGGTAGTCGCCAACTTTCAGGCCCTCGACATCAAGCAACACCCCGTCGCCGCTGTCCTGTACAATCACATCCACCACGTCGGCCCCGGCGATCGAGTAGTTGCCTGTATCGCCCGCTGTGTCCGGGTTCAATGCTTCATCAAAGCGTACGGCGACCTCTGTGTACTCATCCTCAGTTACCAGTGCGCCGTGGGACAACAGGGTCGGCGGAACCGTCTCGGCGGTGACCGTCAGCTTGACCTTGTTGCTTGCGATGTCGCCGGCGGGGTTGCTCACGCGAAGGTGGTATGTGTCCTCGTCGCTCTTGGCCAAGCGGGCAAACTTCAGCTCTGCCGAGTCGGTGCCGGTGATACCGCCGCCGTCGCTCATGGCCGTCTCCACACCCAGCCGGGCCGACGAGGCGCCCCAGCCGCTCCCCGCAAAATTCATCAGCGTGCCATCGTACTCGTTGCCGCTCAGGTCGGTCAGCGTGTCACCCTCGGTTTGGTCAAAGTTGTAATAGGCAAGCAGCCAATCCTCGTCGCCGTTGAGTGGCTTGTTCATCCGTGCCTGGATTTCCCCCTGCTCGAGTGCGTAATCCCAAATGCGAAGCTCATCGATCTGCCCGTTGAGATACTGGCTGGCGGCGTCGTTGGAGAAACCGATGTTGACGTGCTTTTGCCAGTCGAAGTCGGACATGCCCTTGATGCCCTCGGCGGCCAGTTCGCCATCGACGTAAACGTACTGCCCGGCCAACTCCTCGCTGAGCACGTGCGCGAGGTGATGCCACTTGCTGTCCGCGAGATTCAGTCCCGACGTCGTGATCACTTCCGTGTTCCAAACCCGGATTTTCACATTGCCGTTGGCGAGAAAAATATGCCGGTCATGCCCGCCGCCGCCGAGGTTGGCATCCACGACGCAATACAGCCCGGCGTTGGCATCCTCGGTGCGAAACCAAAACTCCACCGTGCACTCCGTCTCCGGCACGTCGATCGGCACCGAGACGTACCGGTTGCCGCCCGCGAAACCCAGCGCGCCGCCGCCGCCGTTGGCGCGGTGCCAGCGATAGGTGTTCGGGCTGCCGGACACCTCTGCCGAGAAGCTGGCCGCCGTGCCCGCCTCCGCCGAGAGATCGCTTGGCTGGGAGGTGATCTTGGCCGGATCGGCGACGACGTTGGCCGCCATGGCCAAGCCGAGACTCAAACCTGTCGCCCTGGCCAAGCGACGGGTCGAACGGATACAACGAGTGAAGTGCATGAACATTTTCATGGTGAATTCAAGTTTGGAACAACAGGAATGATACCTTTTGCAAAGGGCCATGCAAGTCTTATCATCCGCTTGGCCAAGCGGAAATCGTTGTCATTTGGTGGTTCTGCGGTTACACAATCGCCACCGATGAATCGCCTGGCCAAGCTCCTGTTC
>CAUZVJ010000271.1:0-3483 GCA_963583225.1 Verrucomicrobiia bacterium | reverse complement strand
AGCGGTTGCCCGTCACCTCGCCGGTGTATGGCCCGCTCCAGAGCAGATCGTGCCGCGGCAGCACCCGCTCCGGTCCGATGTCGAACCGGCCCGCGCTCGAGCCGCCTTTGCCCTGGCTGTCCGACTCGCTCAGGTAGAGCGCATTCATGCCGTTGATCTCGTACGAGAGCACCCGGCCGCCCGACGGCGTGAGCACGACGCGGGTGGTTTTGTTTATCAGCTCGATGCAGTTTTCGTGGCCGAACGCCGTGACGACTTTCGCGCCCTTGGCGGCGGTCGCCGTGCCCTTGGCCAAGCCGAGTCCCAGCCCCAGCGCGAAGAGGCCCCTCGCAAACATCAACGGTTTCATCGCCGCAAACCTTAGCTGTACGACGTATAATGGACAAGCCCCGGCCGCTGCTTGGCCAAGCGCGATGCGCAATGACTTGCATCGATCCGTTGCCGGGTGAAAAGTTTCCGCCGTGAGAATGTTCGCAGCGATTGGCTTGTCGTTTGGGGTGCTCGTTGCTGGGCTTGGCCAAGCGCAGGCCTGGCCGTGGCTGTTCACTATCGACAAAAGTCAGTCGAAGATCGATTTCAAGGTGACGATCGACCTCGGCGTGACGAAGGAATCCGACAGCGACTCGACGAGCATCGATGGCACGCTGGTCGCCGAGCTCACGCCGGACGCTGCGCCGGTCGAGACCATTCGCATCACGCAAGTGGATGCGCGATCCACCAAAAAGAACATCAATCTCAGCTACTCCTTCGGGCCGTTTGGCCTGCTGGGCAAGGCCAAGTTCACCATGAAGAATTTGCAAATCCTGCTCGCCCCCGCAGATGCCGGGGGAGGCGGCCGAGCTGGATGACGAAGGCAACTTCACGCAGGAGGGCAACATTCCCACGTTGACTGGTGTGGTGGTGTACGACGTCAACATCGTCGGCGTGAAGAAAAAGGACGAGATCGATCTTGGCAATCCGGAGGACATTCCCGAGGGCAACGAGCAGAAGCCGTTCACGATCGAGGGCAATTTAACATGGGACGGCGACGTGCCGGTGCTGCGGTTTGACTTTGCGATCGAAGAGGAGATACAGAACGAAGAGTTCGAGGGCATCACCCTCCTCGTTACCGCAAACGGTTCCGTCTTCGCACGCGGCGAGCGGATGGCCGCGCCGACCGTGCCCGCCATCGCGTTCGCGCCCAAGCTGACCGGCGAAAGCAGCCAGCTTCGGCTCGCTTGGGAGGGCGGCGATTACATCCTCGAGGCCTCCGCCGATCCGGGCTTTGCCGTCGCCGAGGAGATCGAGCTTTCCGATGGCCAGACGGAATTCGTTATCAAGCCAAGCGGCGACTATCCGCAACGCTTCTTCCGCCACCGGTAGCCGCGCGCTTGCGCTTGGCCAATCGCATGCGCAAAACTCAGTGCGTGAATTTCGTGACCCACCTCGAGTGCGCCGACTGCGGCAAGCACTACCCCGCCGGCCAGCCGCACAACCTCTGCACCGACTGCCACCGCCCACTCTGGGTGCGCTACGACCTCGGGCAGTTGCGGGATTGCTTTCCTCGCGAGTTGCTCGCCGGTCGGCCAAGCGATCTATGGCGTTACCGCGAACTGCTGCCGTACGTCGATGCGGCCAACGTCGTGTCGCTCGGCGAAACCGCCACGCCGATTCTTCCCGCCTCGCGGCTTGGCGCGGAGTTGGGCTTGGCCAATTTGCAAATCAAGGACGAGAGCCGTTTGCCCACCGGCAGCTTCAAGGCGCGCGGCATGGCGATGGCGATCACGATGGCCAACGAGTTTGGCATCCGGCGCGTCGCCTGTCCCACCGCCGGCAATGCCGGGGGCGCGATGGCCGCCTATGCGTCGCGGGCTGGGATGGAGTCGTTCGTGTTCATGCCGGACGACACGCCGCTCATCAACGTGAAGGAAACGCACCTCGCCGGCGCGCGCGTGTTTCGTGTGAATGGCCTGATCAACGACTGCGGCCGTCTCGTCGGCGAAGGCCGCGAGCCGATGGGCTGGTTCGATCTCTCCACACTCAAGGAGCCGTACCGCATTGAGGGCAAAAAAACGATGGGCCTCGAGCTGGCCGAGCAGCTTGGCTGGGAGTTGCCGGATGTCATCCTTTACCCCACCGGCGGCGGTACCGGGTTGATCGGCATGTGGAAGGCGTTCGCCGAACTCGAGGCGATCGGCTGGCTGCCCGACGGCAAACGGCCACGGATGATCGCCTGCCAAAGCGAAGGTTGCGCGCCGATTGTGCGGGCGTTCGACGCCGGTGAAAAACACGCGCCGCCGTTCGAGAACGCCCACACTGTGGCGAGCGGACTGCGCGTGCCGGTGGCGGTCGGCGACTTCATGATCCTCGACGCCGTCCGCGAGAGTGGCGGCTGCGCGCTGACTGCGCCGGAGAGCTGCATCGCCGATTGGATGGAGCGCTTGGCCAGGCTCGAGGGCTTGGCCATCTGTCCCGAGACCGCCATCTGCATGGGCGCCCTCGACCAACTGCTGGCCAACGGCACCATTCGCCCACGTGACAGCGTGCTCGTCTTCAACACCGGCGGCGCGATGAAGTACCCTGACCTCATCGAGGAACCCACCCGCCACCTCGACCTTGGCCAAGCGCTCGACTGGCAAGCCCTCGCCGAAGGTTGAACGCTTGCGCCGGGAACCAAAAACAGTATTTTGAAGCAGGCAAAATTGAAGTGAGGAATACAAATGAGTAAGTATTTGATTGTTATTGAGAAAACAGGGCCCGGCTTTTCCACGTATTCACCCGACTTGGATGGATGCGTCTCCACGGGCAACACCCGGGATGAGGTCGAGGGAAACATGAAGGAAGCGATCGAGTTTCACTTGGACGGTCTCCGGGAAGAGGGTGATACAATTCCGGAGCCATCGACCGAGTCCGCCTACTTGGAAGTGGCATCGTAAAGTGCTGTGTCGCTAACCCATTTTAAAACCATGAAACCACTACACACGATGATTGTTGCCGGTTTGGCCTTGGCCGCCGGTTGTGCCACCCCGACGGACACTGGCTTGGCCAAGCGTACGGCTGGCAAGACAAGCGATAAAGGGCCGCGCTTGATTCAGGCCGGGCCGATGATTGGCCACGTCGGCCCGAACGAGGCCAAGGTCTGGGTGCGAACCAAGCGCGGCTCGAAACTCACCGCAAGGGTTGACCAGCGCGGCAAGGCGCGAAACCGTCTTTCCGTCGAGGACTTGGGCAACGGCTTTTCCGTGCTCCACTTTTCGCGCCTGGCCCCGGCTGCCGAGACGCGGGTGCTGCTGACGGTCGAGCGCGAGGGCAGCGCCACCGAGACGGCGAAAGTCGCGTTCCACACGGCGGCGGCGCCGTCAGAAACCGGCAAGGTGCGGATCGCGTTTGGCTCGTGCAGCAAGGTGTCGCAGTTCAACAGCGGGCCGATTTACAAGGCGATCGCCGAAGAGCGGCCGGACATGGCGCTGTTCATCGGCGACAATTCCTATTTCATCGTCGCCG
>CAUZVJ010000270.1:0-3493 GCA_963583225.1 Verrucomicrobiia bacterium | reverse complement strand
CGTGCACCAGCACGAACAGGATGGCCAAGCCAGCGAAGCAATGCACGCCGTTGGGCACCATCAGAGTCGTCCAGGCGATGAACAACCAGCCGACCAACAGGCCGCCCTTGATCACCACGTCGTCATCCGACTGGAAGCGGTACACCCAGATCCCGATGCCCACCACTGCCGGGAGGAAAATGGTGTAGGAGTAGAGAGCGGCGTCGGCCTCGATATTCTTCACCGTGATCGACAACGCCTCGTTGGCCTCGAGCACCGACGAGGTGAAAACCAACCACGGCTCGACGTGCAACGACAGGCCCGCAGCATGGGTCACCACCCTGCCCAGCAGCATCAGCGATCCCAGCATCAGCGGCCAGCCAAGAAGTTGCCCCAGCACATTCTGCCAATCCCACCGGTGCCGTCCGGTTCGCGTCGACCAGCGGACGAGCAGTCCCCCAACAAATGCCGCCAAGCCGGCTAGGAGAAAGGCGCGCCATTCGTCTTGTTTCAGACGGGCGAACCCGCTTAAGTCCGGGTGCTGACTCGTTCGGGAGAGGTTGTTGTTCTTTTCGGCCACGAACTCGAGCCGATAATCCTGATCCGGCGTCACTTTCCAGTTGGACAACAGCAGCGGCGAGTCGACCTTCGGCAGCGTTACCCGCACGTCACCATCGTTCGACGGCTTGGGTGCGAATTTGAGCGACACCTCGATCGGGGCGTTCAAGTTTTGCCCCTTGGGCAGCGGCACGAGGATTGTCTCTCCCTGCGTGATCGGGATCACCCGCTTGCCAGCCACCTTGGTTTCCCAAAGCTCGATTTCGGCTTCCAGCGTCACTTTGAAGTGGGCGTGGCCGCGGTTTTTCAAAAAGTACGTCGCTTTGGTCACCGCCTGGCCGTCGTTGGAAACCTGCGTCGTGAACGCCGCCCGGTCAGCCACCTGCTCCAGCGAGTCCTGCCGGTTCAACGGCTTGAGGCTCTTGTTAAGCGTGAAATCACCACCCGAGTACTGGTACGCCGCCAGGATGGGCGCATCGAACAGCAGCCGGTATTCCTCCGGGATTTCCGACGGCTCGAGTGCGATTAGCTCCCGCTCCCCCTCCGTCTCAGCCTGCGATTTCTCGAACCGCTCCTTGCCAATCAGGATCGAGTAGCCGGCCTCCGACTGCACGTCCACCGGACGCACGCCGTTGAACGCCAGCGTCTCGCCTTCCGGCTTGAACTGCCGCTCGAAGGTCACCAGCAACGTGTGGTCGCCGAACAGCGTTGACTGGAAGTACACCGTGTACGACTTGGTGACGCTATTGTCGGCAGCCTCGTCGAGCTTCCAGTTGCGCACATCGCGGCCGACAAATTCCACGTTGGCGTAGTCGGCCGGGACCAGCACCTTCAACTCGCTTACCGGCTTGCCGCCGATCAGGTAGTTGAGCACCGAGCTGCCGTACACGATCCCCTGCCCGATTGAGTAAAGGTGCAGCGCGTCCACTTGCAACGCCAGTTCCATCCGCTCGACACCGAGGCTGGCCTCCCAGCCGGTTTCCTTGATGCGATAAGCCGCCTGCAGGCCCTGTATTTTTTTTGGGAAAAAAACGACAGCAATCTCGTTCACATCCTTCACTGCGGCCGGCACCAACCGCAGCCCCGGTGAAGCCGACACGCCGACAAACCCGCGAACTGACTTTACCTGCTCGTAGTCGAGCCGGGGGATCGTCCACGCGTCACCCTCGACCGCCTGGTTTTGCTCCAGCCGAAGCTGAATCAAATGCCGCCCCTCGAGCGGCTGGGAGAACACCAGTCGCAGGGGACGCTGGCCGTTCTCCGCCGGGCCGAGGAAGTAGTCAGCCAGCGCGGCCGCCGAGAGTTGTGCCACCGTGTAGCCGTCCGGGATGCGAACCGTGAACTCGCGCAACGGCGCGTCGCGAATCTCGAGATCAACTTCGGCGTCCAGCGTTATCTCGTTGAAGCCCAGCTTGTAAATCAGAAGCTGCGAGACGGTCAGTTCCGGCAGGATATTGTCTGCCAATACCTCCAGTTCGTAGTCACCGCCCGAATAGCGGTACACCAACGGCTTCAGCTTGGGGTTGTTGGGCAGCGCCGCAATCGAGCTGGCGGCGGGGAAGCGGTTGGCCGAGAGCTGCGACAGGCCGTCCACGCTCACCGGCTCAAGCTGCACCGCGCCGTTGTTGACCAGTCGCAGGTGGCCACCGTAGCGCACCGGATTGACCGGCACGATGCGCAGCGGATTGAACCGCACCGGGAATGCGCCCAGCGGCGTCTGCGTGCGCACCACGAGATTGTAACTGGCTGTCTGCTGACTGTTGAGCTTCACCACGAGCCGTCTACCGGTTTCCTGTTTTTTGACACTCCAATTCAGAATGTTCCGCCCATTGACGCTGACGACTTCGCCATCGCCGACGAGATCCAACTCGAGGGTGCTCATGCGCCCCTGCATCACGCGGTAGTCGAAATGGTTGATCTGCCGGGCAAGCCCCGCGCCGACGGCGATGTGCACCGCCGCCTCCGCCGAGTAGAACAACTTGGGAATGACCACCGGCTTGGTCTCCTTCCAGCGGACCGACAGTCGGTCTCGCGGCGTGAGGAACAAGCTGTATGTGCCTTTTTGGATTGCCGGCTTGGAGGCCGACTTGGCATCGAACGAAATCGCCCTTGGCCAACCGCTCAAATTCACCGGCCTCAATGCCGCCGGCACGACGCCGAAGTCGATGTTGTTCCAACCATCCGCCTCGACAATGCGCGCGTGAAACTCGAGTGCCACCGGATACGTGCCGCCCTTGGCAAACTCCAGCGTGTACGTCTCGCCGGAGAAACCAACCTTGTAATCTTCCGTCGCCGGGATCGACGCCAGCGCCGCGCCGCCGAACACGACCGGCAACTTTCCGCCCTTCGCGTTGCGCACCTCGACACGTCCGTTGAGCGTGAACGACGCCACGCCGTCGGCCAGGCGACCCTTCAAGTCAAACTCATCGAAGAAAATGCGGTTGGCATCCGGGTCCGACTCGGTCGCGGTGAAGGCCACCTCGGGCGTAGTGTCGTTGAACTGAAAACTGTACGAACGCGGCAACTTGGCTTGCGCTTGGCCAAGGCCTCTGGTGACACGGGTCACGCCATTGGCCTTGATGATGGCCAGGTCGTAGCCGGCCGCCGTGGAGACCGTGATGAGGCCGGTGTTCAGCACCGCCTCGCCCTGCGGCGACAGACTGATCGCGCTCAACGCCGCCTTGGCCTTATCGTGCGTGTTGCGAAAATGCGCGGTGAACTTCACCTCGCTCTTGGCCGGTTTTTTGGGATCAAACAACAGCACAAAAAACCGCTGGCCACTCCTGTCGTTGCGAAGCCCCCACTCGATTGCCTGCTCGCTCTTCGCCGAGACCAAGGTTCCCTTGCCGTTCACGGCGAAGCGCAACTCGGCCGTCTCGCCCTGCAGAATTTTCACTGTGCCACTGATGTTCTGCTCCGTCTGGCCACGGCGATGCGTGATGACATTTTCGGTCTG
>CAUZVJ010000269.1:0-3510 GCA_963583225.1 Verrucomicrobiia bacterium | reverse complement strand
AGTGCATCCACTTGAACACCCTGGCCAATTTTTTCTTGATGGCGGCCGGAACCTCCATTTTGCCTTTTTGTTCCTTGCTGGTGCCGTGTACCAGGCGGGCCTGCACGGTGATCGAATCGGCCTGGGCCGCGACAAAGCCGCCGCTGACAAGCAGTAGCAAGGCCACCAAGACTGTGAATCGGTTCATCGGGGGTTGTTGCGCGGTACAGACATCGCAGGGGGCCGGGCTTATAGAGGGGTGAGTGGCTCTAATCAAGCCATAGTTGGAGGCTGTCCTGTTGTAGGTCGATGGCGTAGTCGAGCCAGACAATGCTCATGGCGTCGTCCGCGGTGTTGAAGGTCATCACGTCGATTTCGTCGGCGGACAACTCGAGTTCATGGTCGCTGCCCAGCAGGATGTCGAGGTCAGGCATCGTGGTTTGTTGCAGGGACAGCACCAGCACGAGGCACACCATGCCGGCCAACGGCATCACCCAGCGCAGCCACCAATTCGCACTCGCCGCCGGCTTGGCCAAGCGCTTGGCCTCCTGCTCTTCGTGCTCGACGGCTTTCAATATTTGGCTCCAGTGGAAGTCGCCCGACTCCGGCAGCGTGCGCGGCAACTCGGCCCCGGCCATCAACCCGCGCACGGCGGTGAGTCGCTCGTGCAGCTCCCGCAGCCCGGCGTCGGTCTCCATGCGCGCGCGCAGTTCCTCCGCCTCGCGACCGGTGAGTTCACCGTCCACCAAGGCTTGTACCTTCAGTTCTATTTCGTTTTCGTTCATTCGATTAATCCGTCCCGTTTCAGCGTTTCCTTCAGCAAACTGGCCAAGCGTTTTCGGGCATAAAACAACCGCGACATGACGGTCCCGATGGAGGTATCCATCTTCTCAGCGATCTCCCGGTACTCGAGTTGCTCGAACTCATACAGGACGATCACCGTGCGGTGCTTGTCCGAAAGCTTGGCCAAGGCGGCGTCAATTCGTTCCCGCAGTTCCTTACGGCCCAGTCCCTCGATGGGATCAACCGTCTCCAACTTCATCCGGTTCTCGACCGGGCCGGTGGCTTCCTCCATCGCCTCGATGGAGTCGGTCCGCGCCCGTTTCTGCCGCCGCAGTTCGTCGAGACAGAGGTTGGTGACGATCCGACTCAGCCAAGTCGGAAAACTGGCTTCGCCGTGGAATTGCTCAAGACGCTGCCACGCCTTCACCCACGCATTCTGGGAAAGATCCACCGCGAGATCTTCGTTGTGCATGATGCTGTAGGCGCGCACGTAGATGCGGTCGCGGTGCCGGGCAACCAACTCCTCAAATGCCTGCATGTCGCCCGCCTTGGCCCACTCGACCAGTTGAGGCTCTTCGGCCGAGGAATATGCTGGTTTTTCCGGCATCTCAAGTGACGCGCCCCCAAACGGGCTTATTCAAGGCACTTACAATTTTCCCTTCGTGCTGGGCAGCTGCCCGGCAATTCGGGGGTCGCGCTGGCAGGCAAAGTCAGTCGCCCGGGCAAACGCCTTGAACAACGCCTCCACGATGTGGTGCGGCTCGTCGCCGTACAGCAACTCGAGGTGCAGATTGCACCGGGCGTCGTTGGTGAACGCCTGGAAAAACTCCTTCGCCAGCCCGAAGCGAAACACCGACGACACGTCCTGCGATTTGTCTGCGTCGGTGATGCCTTTTTGGTGGTGCCTGGCCAAGCCGCGCCATGCCAAGTGCGGCCGGTTGCTGAAGTCGATCACGCAGCGCGCGAGGCACTCGTCCATCGGCACGTACGCCTCGCCGGTGAACGGGTTGCGCGGGTCGAACCCGGTGCCGTAACGCCGCACGCCCTTCTTGTCGCCCAACGCCGCGACGAACGCTTGGCCAAGCGCGATGCCGCAGTCCTCGACGGTGTGATGGTCATCGACCTCGACGTCGCCGTCGCAGCGCAGGTTGAGATCCATCGTCGCGTGCTTCGCGAACAACGTCAGCATGTGATCGAAGAACGGAACGCCGGTGTCGATTTTCGACTTGCCCCTGCCGTCGATGTTCAGGCTGAGCCGAATCTTCGTCTCGCCGGTGTCGCGTTTAATCTGTGCCTTGCGTGGCTGCATGGTTGAGTTATTCGCTTGGCCAAGCGGCGTCACTGGTCGAGCGACGCGAGATAACGCTCGGCGTCGATCGCCGCAGCGCACCCTTGGCCGGCCGCCGTGACCGCCTGCCGGTAAACATGGTCCGAGCAGTCGCCCGCCACGAACACGCCGCCGACATTGGTTTCCTGTCCGCGCTTGGGCAAGATATAACCGGCGTCATCCATGTCGATCACGCCCCGGAACAACTGCGTGTTCGGCACATGCCCGATCGCGATGAACAACCCGGCGCAATCGATCGTGCTCTCGTCGCCCGACTGGGTGGTGCGCACCTTTACGCCGGTGACCTTGTCCTGCTCGACATCCGTCACCTCGGTGACCTCCGAGTTCCACACCATCTCAATCTTGTCATGGGTCAAGGTGCGCTCGGCCATGATTTTCGAGGCCCGCAATTCGTCGCGTCGGTGAACTAAGTAAACCTTTGACGCAAAACGAGTTAGGTAAGTCGCCTCCTCACAGGCCGAGTCGCCTCCGCCAACCACCACCAACGGCTGATCTCGGAACATCGGCAGCGCCCCGTCGCAGGTCGCGCAGTAAGTGACGCCCTTTTTCTCCAGCGTAGCCTCGCTCTCCAGCCCGAGATGCCTGTGCCCCGCTCCGCTGGCGATGATCACCGTCTGCGTCTCCACCTCGCCGCCGTCCACGGTCAATTTCAGCGGGCTGCCGCCGAAATCGATCGCATCCACCGCGCTGCCAAATTGTATCTTCGCCCCGAAGCGCCCGGCCTGTTCCTGCATCTCAATCATCAGCTCCGTGCCGTCGATGCCCTTGGCGAAGCCGGGGTAATTCTCGACGATACTGGTCGTGGTGAGCAGCCCGCCCGGCATCGCGCCGGTCAGCACGACCGGCTCGAGATTGGCCCGGGCGGTATAAATCGCAGCAGTCAGCCCGGCGCAACCGGACCCGATAATGACAACCTTCTCCATACAGGCGACGGACGGTAAAAGCGAAGCCGCCCCTTGGCAAGCCAAGCGAAAGGTAGGGTCCGCTGTCCCTAGCGGGCCGAGGGAGGGACGAGTTCCACCTCGTTCCCAATTGAGAGTTCGCGGACGGCTGGGACAGCCGTCCCTACCCTCGCCGCTTGGCCAAGCGTTGCCCAATCGTACTCGTCCTCGTGCCTCCTCCCTCGTACTCAATCGTTTTTTCGATGACGATGCACGAGGACGAGGACGAAATCTGTGCGCCCCCGCTTTCGCGTGAATTCGCGTAAATTAGCGGTTCAAAAACCCCCTCAACTCAAAGCCCGATGACTCGCTTCACGGCATCGGTCTCCGGGGCGACGATGGTCGGCTCGAGGCCGGCGACGCTGATGGCGTTGTCCGGATCCTTCAGGCCGTGGCCGGTGAGCGTGGCGACAATCTTGCTGCCGCCCGGGATCAGCCCGTCACGCACGCAATGGATCA
>CAUZVJ010000268.1:0-3534 GCA_963583225.1 Verrucomicrobiia bacterium | reverse complement strand
ATCGCTTCCTCTCCGTCATGACCGACAACCTCACGATCAACCCGCACGCCGTGTACGTGTTCGAGGAGATCGACAAGGCCAACGTGCAGGTGCTCGACCGGCTTTACTTCCTGCTCGACGAGGGGATCTTTTACGATCGGAACCAAAAGCCGATGTACGCGCGGGGCTGTTTTGTCATCATGACCACCAACGCCGGCTACGATGTCATTATCAAAAACCGCAACAAGGCCAACGTCCGAGAACTGTTCGAACTGGCGCTACTCGATCGTTTCCGCCCCAGTTTTCTCAATCGCTTCGACGAGATCGCCATGTTCCGACCGTTTACCGACCCCGAGTACGTCGACATGGCCAAGCTCCACATCCGCCTCAAGGCCGACGGCATGAAGGAGACCTACAACTGGAACCTGACCGTGGACGACGCCATCCACCACCTGATCGCCCGCGAAAGCCGGAGCCTCACCTTCGGCGCGCGCCCCACCCTGCGCATGATCAACGGCATCCTCTCACTCGGCGTGACCAACTACCAGATCGAGAAGGCCCCACTCGAGGAGGGCTCGAACATCAACCTCGAGCTTTTGTCCGCAGAAGACCGGCGATTCAGGCTCAGCGTGGAGGGCGGCGATTCGCTGGAATACCAGGTGAATCTTTGACCGGCATCGACATGTTCAACTGAGATCCAGTCGATGCCCAACGACCATTTTTCAACCGGCAAAAAAATCGCCTTCACGGCGTCGATGTTTCTCTACTTGTTCCTGGTCATCGCCTCCTTCTGGATTTTAAAGCCGCTGAAAAAGACGCTCTTCATAGATTATTACAAGGAGTCGGGAGGCTTCACGTTGGGATCGTGGGAGATGCTCGGCAGCCAGGCGGAGCAACTGGCCAAGATCATGAACATGGCGATCGCCCTCGGGGCCGTGATCGCCATCACCCTGCTGGTCCGGCGATTCCGGCGGCAACGATTGACCTACTGCTGCATGGGATTCCTGCTGGTGGTGCTGGGTTGGTTTAGCGTTGTGCTGCGGGATGTGAGCGAGTGGGAAGTGTGGGCCTTTTACTGGTTCGGCGATCTTTACGTCGGCCTCATGCTGGCCGCCTTTTTCTCGTTCCTGCACGACAGCGTGGACGTCCGCAACGCCAAGCGGCTTTACGGGATCATCGTCCTGGGAGCGGTGACCGGGGGTGCCTTTGGCAGCACCTTTTTCCGGGGCTGGATCAAGCATCTCGAAACGAGCCAATGGCTGCTCATCGCGCTGGGCGCCGGTGCCTTGGTCATCGCGCTGGCCTTCCTCTCCGGGCTGGTGGCGCAATCGACTTCCACCCCCGAAAGCCATGCTGCAGCCGCCTCCTCCCCCTTGGCCAAAGCGAAGGTGAACGCCCCACAGGAGGGCGCGCGGCTGGTGTTTCAGTCCCGGTATCTCCTCGCCATCGCCGGCATCGTTTTCCTCTATGAGATCACCTCCACCGTGATCGACTTCCAGTTCACCGCCACCATCGAGCACCTGCTTTCTGGCGACGAGATGAAGAAACAGTTTGCCACGATTTACGCCATCTCAAATATCGCGGCGCTGGCCGTGCAACTCTCGTATGGACTGCTGTCGATGGCCCTGCCCGGCATCCGGATTCACTGGGTGCTGATGGTCTTGCCCTGCACCATCCTGCTTGGCTCCGTGGCCTTCATCGTCTTCCCCATCCTCTGGGTGGGCAGCCTGCTGAACACTGCCGACAGCGCCTTCGCCTACTCGGTGAACCAAACCGCCCGGGAAACCCTCTACGTGCCGATTTCGCGAAACGAAAAATACAAGGCGCGCGCCTTCATCGAGATGTTCGTTCAACGCACGGCCAAGGTCGTCGCCATCGGCGTCACGCTGGCCATCACGTTCCTCTTTACGACCAAGGGTGCCGACGGTGGCCCGGTTCTAAACTTCGACGGGCTGCGCTGGCTCTCACTTTTCACCTGCGCCATCATCGTCGTCTGGTTTTATTGCGTGAAGATCGTCGGCCGAAAGTTCGAGGCACTACGGAGCGACCAAGCGGAGCCAGACGATACCGCGCTTGGTCAAGCGCAGGAACAACCCAGCACCGGGGCAGCTTAGCGGGCGAATTTTTCGGCGGCGATTTCCCGGAGCTTGATCTTGAGAATTTTGCCGGTCGCGTTGCGCGGGAGCGCCTCCATTTGCAGCACTTTCCGGGGCAGCTTGTAGGCGGCAAGTTTGTCCTTCAAAAAGGCGAGCAGCGCTGAGTCTTCAATTGATTCGCCTTCATTTGGGGCCACGCAGGCCACGACCATGTCGCCCTTGCGGGGATCGTTGACGCCAACCACTGCCGCTTCCTTGATGCCGTCGAACTGGTAAATCACCTCCTCCACCTCGCGCGGATAGACGTTGATGCCGTTGACGAGCAGCATGTCCTTCTTGCGGTCGGTGATGTAGAGGTAGCCATCCTCGTCGAGGTAGCCGATGTCGCCGGAGAGAAACCAGTCGCCCTTGATCGCCGCCGCCGTGGCCTCCGGGTTGTTCCAGTAACCGATCATGATGTTGTGGCCCTTGATGCAGATTTCGCCCTGCTCGCCGGCCGGCAGCACTTCGCCGGCGTCGTTCCAGATCTGGAATTCCACCCCCCTGATTGGCAGGCCCACTGAGCCGGGCTTTTTCTCGCCGTGCAACGGGTTGAAGCAGGCGACTGGGCTGGTCTCGCTGAGGCCGTACCCCTCAAGCAACGGGATGCCGACGTTCTCGTTGAACGCCTTGAGCACCTCCAGCGGCAACGGCGCGGCGCCGCTCACGCAAACCCGCAGCGCCATGCCGGGTGGCATCTGGACGTTGGCCAGCGCCCGGTAAAGCTGCGGGATCGCCGGCAGGACGGTCGCCTGATGGCGCAGCAACTCGCCGATGATGTTTTTGGGCGGATGCAGCGACTTGACCGCCACGATCGACAGGCCCTGTGTCATCGGCAACAGCACGCACACAGTCATGCTGAAGCTGTGAAACATCGGCAGCAAACAGGCCATGCGATCCTCGGGCGTCAGTTCCAGTTCCTCCATCACTCCCCCGACGTTGCGCAGCAAATTGTTGTTGCTGAGCATCGCGCCCTTCGGTTTGCCGGTGGTGCCGGATGTGTAAATAATCAGCGCCAAGTCCTCGCCCGCTTGGCCGGCCGGTGGCAACTCGGGCGCTTGGCTGTCGTCCGCTTGGCCAAGCTCCTCCACCTCGATCACGGCCAGGCCGTCGAACTGCGACTGGAGCGCCGCCGTGCCCTCGGCCATCGACGCCTCGCTGATGAGCACCTTGGCCTGCGAGTCTCCGAGGATGTAGCCCACCTCGTCCGGCGTGAGAAAATTATTGATCGACACCACCACGCCCTCGGCCAGCAGGATGCCGAAGAGGGAGAAGACGAATTCGGGGCAATTCTTGAGCCAAAGCCCCACCCGGTCGCCCGGTTGCAGGCCGAATTCCTCCTTCAGCCGCTTGGCCAAGCCGCCGGCAATGCTGTGTGCCTGGCCAAAGGTGTACTGCTCGTCACCCCAGAAAATAGCTA
>CAUZVJ010000267.1:0-3547 GCA_963583225.1 Verrucomicrobiia bacterium | reverse complement strand
GGTGAGCCGCTTCAACCCCTCGGAGACCATTCCCGCCACCTTGTCGGCATCGACCTCGAACTCGCGCAGCGCAGACATGTCCTCCACCAAAACGATGCGCGGTCTGGGCGGCGGAGCGGCTTCCTCCCCCGCTTGGCCAAGCGCGGCCACGGCCAACGAAAGGCAAAAAGCCCGGACGAACAACGGCAGAAGGCAGTTGGGTTTTTCGGGGAACACGATGAATCAGGCCTGCAAAAGGATGTGCCTCCCTTGACTCGCCCGTGCCGCGATGCTACCACCAGCACCCATGCGCACCACGCAAAATCCCACCGACAGGATCGGCCGGCTTTTGACAGCCGTTTGTCTGGTGGCCACCCTCGCCGGGTGCACTCCGCCCGAGCAAACGGCCCTCGAGAACGGCAGCCGCCTGCTCGCCGACGGCAAGCCGGCTGAGGCAATCAAGCAGTTGGAGGACGCCCGCGAACGCATCGAAAAACACCCCAACCTCAAGACCAACCTCGTCGTCGTCAGCACACTTTATAACCAGCTTGGTCTCGCGCACCAACTCATCTCCAAGAACAAAACCGGGGCCGCCAAGGCCGGAGAATTGAGAGAGGCACAAAAGTGGTTCGATCTCGCCATCGACACCGGCAGCTCGGAGAGCAAAATTCAGGCATACCAAAACCTCGCCTGGCTCCACCTCGAGGCGCAGGAATGGAAGGCAGCCGACGACGCGTTCGACGCCCTGCTCATCACTACTGCCAGCGCCAAGTCCGCCAAGCACAAGTTTGATCTTTGGCTTGAGAAGGGAACCGCCGAGTTTGGCGCGGGCCGAATCGACGACGCGAAGGAAAGTTTCAGCAAAATCCTCGCCGACCCGCGCGCACAAAACAACCTCGGCAACATCGCGTGGAAGCAAAAGAAAAACGACACCGCAGCCGAACACTTCGAGCGGGCCATCGCGCTTGACAAAAAAAACACCACCGCACTGCTCAACCTCGGCGCCGTCCGGCAGGAACTGAAACAATACGCCGCCGCGCTGAAGGCATACCGCGACTACCTCGACCTCGTGCCGAATGGGGATGTCAAAATCAAGAATCTCGCCGACAAACTCGAGGAATATCTCAAGCCCGAACCGATCCCGGAACCCGAACCGGAGCCGGAACCAGTCGCCCAAGTTGAGCCGGAACCGGAGCCGAAAGAGGAGGTGAAGCCCGAGCCGGTCGTCGCGGAAGTCGTGCCCGAACCCGAGCCGGAGCCGGCCGAGGTTGTCATCGTCGAGCCGCCCACCGAAGAGCCGGAACCGCCCGAGCCGGAGCCGGTCGCACCAGCGCCGGAAGTCGTCACCGTGGTCGAGCCGGCGCCGTTGCCCGTCCCCGTGGCCAAGCCGGAACCGGCCGAGCCAAGCGCACCCGAGCCGGAGCCGGAAGCCGCCCCAGTGGACACCCCCCCCGAGGCGGAGCCTGCCAAGCCGACCAAGGACTGGAAGCAACGGCTGAATCCGATGAACTGGTTCGGTGGAGACGACGAAAAAACAGAAGCCGAACCGAAGAAAAAATCCAAATTCCAAATTTCATGGCGCTCGAACACCCCCATCCTGACCACGCCGCTGCCCAGCCCGAGGCCTTTGGCCAAGGCCTCCACGAACGCCGTGAAGGTGGCCAGTGTCCTGCCCAGCACGGTGGCCTTCCCTCGCTACAAATACCTGAGCCCGGCCCTGCCCAACAGCGGCGACCGGCAGGTGGCCAAGGCCTACTTCAGCGACGGCGCGACCGCCCAGAAAACCGAGGAATGGCAGCGGGCCAAGGCGGCGTACATCGAGGCGGCCAAGGCCGACCCGGCCTGGTTCGACGCCCGGTTCGAGCTTGGCCAAGCGGCCTTTTACACCGGCGACACCGACCTTGCGCTGCAGTCGTTCGAGCACGCCCTGGCGATCGAGCCGAACGACGACCCGGCGCGGTTCAACTTCGCCATGTCGCTCGCGCAGGGCAACTACTACGCCGACGCCGCCCGCGAACTCGAGACGTATCTGCAATCCAATCCCGACAGCGCGCAGGCCCACTTCGAGGCCGGCAAACTGTACGCCGAGAAGCTCCACGACGTGGCCCGGGCCAATGTCCATTACAAGCGCGTCATCGGCCTCCAGCCCGGCCACTCGCAGGCGGTCGCCATCCGCTACTGGCTCATTCGCAACAGGGCCAATTAACCCCGCCGCCAGACCTGCCTTGCCCGTCATCCCCCAGGCCACGATCGAGCAGGTTCGCCACGCCAGCGACATCGTGGATGTCATCGGCTCGGTCGTCCCGCTCAAGCGCGCCGGCACCAACTTCATCGGCCTCTGCCCGTTCCACAACGAGAAAACACCGAGCTTCAACGTCTCGCCGTCGAAGCAGATTTTCCACTGCTTCGGCTGCCACAAGGGCGGAGATGTGTTCACGTTTTTGCGTGAGTTCGAGAACCTCTCCTTCGTCGAGTCGGTGCAGCGCCTGGCCGAGCGGGCGAGCATCCCGATCGAGTTCGAGATGACCCCCGGCCAACGCGAGGATCGTTCGGACAAGGAGGCACTCCGCACCCTGCACGAGCAAGTGGCCGCGCGCTGGGAAACCACGCTCGCCAACGACGCCCGCGCCCAAGTCGCGCGCGACTATTTGGCCAAGCGCGGCATCAGCGACGAGGCGGTGAAGCGCTTCCGCATCGGCTTCGCGCCGGACGAGTGGGGCGACACGATGAACTGGGCCAAGTCAAAAAAATACGACGACGCCCTGCTCGAGAAAGGCGGCCTCGCCATCGCCGGCGACAAGGGCCATTACGACCGTTTTCGTGGCCGGCTGATTTTCCCAATCTGCGACGAGCAGGGCCGCGTCATCGGCTTCAGCGGCCGCGTGCTCTCCGCCGAGCAAAAGGGCGGCAAATACATCAACTCCCCCGAGACGCCGATCTTCAGCAAGCGCCGCGTGATCTACGGGCTCGACAAGGCCAAGCGCCCCATTCTCAACGCCAAGTCGGTCATCGTCTGCGAAGGCCAGCTCGACACGATCGCCTGCCACTTGGCCGACATCGAGAACACCGTTGCGCCGCAGGGCACCGCGCTCACCGCCGACCACGCCCGCATCCTCAAGCGCTACGCTGAGGAGGTCGTCCTCTGCTTCGACTCCGACACCGCCGGGCAGCAGGCCGCCCTGCGCTCGCTCGACGACCTGCTCGCCAGCGGCTTGGCCATCCGTGTCGCCGTCATCCCGCAGCCGCACGATCCCGACAGCTTCATCCGCGAAAACGGCGCCGACGCCTTTCGCCAGTTGATCGCCGACGCGCCCGGTTTTTTCGACTTCCTGCTCGCCTACCTCTGCCGCGTGCACGACGCCAACTCCGACCGCGGCCGCGTCAACATCGTGCAGGAAATGCGCGACGCCGTGCAGAAAACAAACAACCCGGTGCTCATCGACACCTACGCGCAAAAAGTCAGCCGCCGCCTCGACGTCGATACCGATGCTGTGCGCGCCGAGTTCAAGAAAAAAAAGCGCAGCTTTGCGCGGCCGGAACCGGAGTACGACGAGCCGCCGCCCGGGGA
>CAUZVJ010000266.1:0-3551 GCA_963583225.1 Verrucomicrobiia bacterium | reverse complement strand
GGAGGAAGCCGCTCCGCCGCCCAGACCGCGCATCGTTTTGGTGGAGGACATGTCTGCGCTGCGCGAGTTCGAGGTCGATGCCGACAAGGTGGCGGGAATGGTCTCCGAGGGGTTGAAGCGGCTCACCGGCCGGCCAAGCGTGGCGGCGGCGTGGCTGTCGCTGGTCAGCCCGGCGGACACGGTCGGCATCAAGGTCAACTCGGTGCCGGGGCCGATCGGCGGCACGCGCAAGCCGGTGGTCGATGCCGTGGTGTGCGGGTTGCTCGAGGCGCGGCTGCCGCCGGACCGGATTATTATTTGGGACCAGTCGCTGGCCAGCCTGCGGGCGGCGGGGTTCGGCCGCTTGGCCAAGCGGCACGGTGTGCGGCTGGCCGGGAGCCGGGACGCCGGCTGGGATGAGTCGGTCACTTACGAGTCGCCGATCGTGGGCACGCTGGTCGCGGGCGACCTTGGCTTTGCGCGTGGCGAGGAGAATGCCAGCCGCAAGTCGCACCTGTCCCGGCTGCTCACCGGCCAGATGACGCGCATCATCAGCATCTGCCCGCTGCTCAACCACAACCTAGCCGGGGTGTCGGGCCACTTGGTCGGACTGGCCGATGGCAGTCTGGACAACTCCCGGCGGTTCAGCCTGGACGCCACGATTCTCTCGGTGGCCGTGCCGGAGATCTTGGCGCTTGAGGACGCCGAACAGCGGCGGCATCTCGGCGACCGGCTGGTGCTCAACATCACCGACGCGTTGTTCTGCCAATACCTTGGCCAGAGCAAATGCCTGCTGCACTACACGGTGGGGCTTGGCCAACTGCGCTTCAGCACCGACCCGGTGGCGCTGGATGTCTTCTCGATCGAGGAACTCAAGCGGCAGCGGGAACGGCTCGAGGTGGACTACTCGCCCCCTGACTCTGCCCTGTACAAAAACGCGTCGCTGATCCAGCTCGGCAAGAGCGATCCGGCCCTCCGCGAGGTTGTGGAAATCTTCCGTTGAGCGGCCCGCGTGGAATCGCGGATTGACATGACCCCACCGGGCCACCCAAAACAGGGCCCGCTTATGAGTTTGTTAGCTGACAAAGTAGCCGTGGTGACCGGCGCGGGCCGGGGGATCGGCCGCGCAGTCGCCCTCGCCTACGCCAAAATGGGTGCCGACGTGGTCTGCGTATCACGCACAGAGGAGAACTCTGCCAAGGTCGCCACCGAGGTGGAGGCGCTTGGCCGCAAGACCTGGCCTCTGGCCGTCGATGTGTCCAACACGGTCGCGGTCGATGCTGCTGCAAAGAAGATCCTCGAGTCGGCCGGTCGGGTGGACATCCTCGTGAACAACGCCGGCGTGACCCGAGACAACCTGCTCATGCGCATGAGCGAGGAGGAGTGGGACACCGTGATCGACACCAACCTCAAGGGGGCGTTCAACTTCACCAAGGCATTCTCCCGCCCGTTCATCAGGCAGCGCAGCGGGCGCATCATCAACATCGCCTCGGTGATCGGCCTCATCGGCAATGCCGGCCAGAGCAACTACGCCGCGAGCAAGGCGGCGCTCATCGGGTTCACCAAGTCGATCGCCAAGGAACTGGCGCCGCGCGGCATCACCGTCAACGCCATCGCGCCCGGCTTCATCGAGACCGACATGACCGCCGCGCTGGACGACAAAGTACGGGGCGAGATCCTCGCCGGCGTGCCGCTGAAACGGTTCGGTTCGCCGGACGATATCGCCCACGCGGCAGTGTTCCTCGCGATGGAGCCAAGCGGTTACATCACAGGCCAAGTGCTCACCGTGGACGGTGGGATGGTGATGTGAGGGGTTATCACCGTTGATTTTTAGAAATAGGGGCTTGACGAGTCCGGCTGGCGTTCTTAAAGAAGCCCCCGAACATTTGGAAATTTATGTCTGATAATTCACCCGCAGATCGAATCAAAAAAATCATCGTCGAGCAGCTCGGCGTCAACGAGGACCAAGTCAAGCCGGAGGCCAAGTTCGTTGAGGACTTGGGCGCGGACTCGCTCGATATCGTCGAGCTGGTCATGGCACTGGAGGAGGAATTCGGAACCGAGATCCCCGACGAGGATGCTGAAAAGCTCTTAAGCGTCGGCGATGTCACCAAGTTCATCGAAGACACCCAGTCCTGAGGGCCGGGACGGATTCCGGGGCAGATCGAGCCGCCGCTTGGCTTGGCTGACCTGCTGGCTTCATGGCCGACCCAACACGAAAGCGAGTTGTCATCACAGGCCTCGGTGTCGTCACGCCGCTTGGCCAAGGGATCGGTGTTTTCTGGGAAAATCTTCTCGCCGGCCAGTGCGGCATCGACTCGATCGGCGCGTTCGACACCGGGGGCTACCCCTGCACCATCGCCGGCGAGGTAAGGGACTTTGACCCCACACCGGCCTTCCCCTCGCCCAAGGAAGTGCGCCGCACCGACCGGTTCTCCCAGTTCGGCGTCCACGCTGGCTGGCAGGCGCTCAACGACTCCGGGATCGACCTCGACAAAACCAACCGCGACCGCGTCGGCGCCTTCATCGGCTCCGGCATCGGCGGGCTCATCACCCTTGAGGATCAGCACAAGAAGCTGCTCGACCGGGGTCCGGGCCGCATATCGCCGTTTTTCATTCCGATGATGATCCTCAACATGGCGTCCGGGATGTTCTCGCTCCACCACGGCCTGCGCGGGCCGAACATGGCCACCTGCTCCGCCTGTGCCACGGCCAGCCACGCCATCGGTGAGGCATGGCGCACGCTCGTCATGGGCGACGCCGACGTGATGATCGCTGGCGGCACCGAGGCCACCGTCTCCCCATGCGCGGTGGGCGGATTCGCCTCCATGAAGGCGCTCAGCACGCGCAACGACGATCCGCAGCATGCCTCGCGGCCGTTTGACGCCGGGCGCGACGGCTTCGTCATGGGCGAGGGCTCCGGCGTGCTGGTGCTGGAGGAACTTGAGCATGCTAAGGCGCGCGGCGCTCGGATCTACTGCGAGATGGCCGGCTATGGCAACACTGCCGATGCCCACCACATGACCTCGCCCGCGCCGGGAGGCGAAGGCGGCGCGCGCGCCATTCGAATGGCGCTTAACTCCGGCGGACTCAACCCAGAGGATATTTCCTACATCAACGCCCATGGCACCTCCACGCCGCAGGGCGACGTTTGTGAGACACAGGCCATCAAGTCGGTGTTCGGCGAGCACGCCCGCCGCCTGGCTGTCAGCTCCACCAAGGGGGCGACCGGCCACATGCTGGGGGCCGCTGGCGGCGTGGAGATGGCCGTGTGTTGCAAGGCGCTCGAGACCAACACCGTCCCGCCGACCATCAACTACGAGACCCCCGACCCCGACTGCGACCTCGACTATGTTCCCAACGAGGCCCGCGAAATAGAGGTCAACGCCATCGCCAACAACTCTTTCGGATTCGGCGGGCATAACGCCTGCCTAGTCGCCAAGAAATTCAAGGGTTAAGTCAATCTCTCAATCTAAATGCGCCTGATTCTTAGGAAACAGGCGTTTTTTGTGTTATATAAAGGGGCTGGCATAGCTAAGGGTTAATGTGATGAGCATTTCACCCAATGTTTT
>CAUZVJ010000265.1:0-3565 GCA_963583225.1 Verrucomicrobiia bacterium | reverse complement strand
TAACGGTTTCATTTGATTCCGTGTCCGACGACTGCCCAAACTTCCCGCACCCCCCCAAAAGCACGGCTGCGATTGTTGTGAGTAGGAGGTGTTTCATTTCCCTTCAGTTTTCAGTTCCTTTTAAGCGTAGAGGGATTACTTAATCCACTGGGCCGGCACGCAACCAACTAGGCCGGCAATTAACGCGCAAACAACTATGGAACTATCCCAATCTCTGAAAGGGTTGCCGACTCCAATTGGCGGATTAAAGAAATCCGCGGTGCGTAACGACCAGCCAAACCAACCGCCGATAGCCGCACAAAGGAAAATCAAGATGATCCGATATTTCCACTTTTTGCTAGGTTGCCAGCTCATAACAGCATAGCTGCGATTGTTGTTAGTAGGAGATGTTTCATTTGCCAGCGGCGTTCAGATAGTGGAGTGGGTTGGCTTAGTTGCCTGCAGCTTTCAATTCTTCACTTGTCTTGTAGCTCACAGTTTTTTCGCAATTTGCTGCTGGTAAAGCGACCAAACCCGCTCTCTCAACCACTTGGCCTGTTCCGGGCTTAGTTGCTTGTCCGGAAAATGGGCTTCAGCATGTAAATCAACATGGTCGTTTTCCCGGGGATCTTTCCCCGTTATGAAAGTGAAAAACAGGCAGCCCGAGGCGTGCTGCGCAAGCGGCGTGCCGTGAACCCTGTCGGCAAACCACGCATCGACCCCGAATCGATCAACCCCCTCGGCCCACAGCAATCCCGTGGGTGCCAGAATGATGGGATGCTTCTCGCCTTCAATCTCCATGTCATCCAACGCAACCTTCAACTCCTTGTGCTTGGCTAGATTTCTCGCTTTTCGATCGGCGTTATGGGTCAAGTCTCGCGTGAGATAACTGATGGACACGACGGTTCTCGCGCCCGAGCGCACAATGTGTTCGTGCATTTTCTTGAATGCTGCAATTTCCTCTTTTGCGCCCGTGTCAGTTGCAAAGGCACTGTAACGAGTCACCAGGACGACATAGGCGAAATGCCCCTTCTTGATCAGATCCAGAATGCGCCGGTCCTTGATCTGTCCGATAAGGAAGGGAGAAATGCGCCTCCCCCTGGGAGTCGATTCAAGGTGTTTGTAACTGCCTGACGCATCATAATTAACGCCCGCCTCAGCGCAGTAGCCGTTGAACGGCACCATGCAGCCGCCATGAGCGTGAAACGTGCTGTTGGTCAGGAACAACACCTTCTGCTTCACCAGATTCTTGGCCTTCGGCTTGGTTGGCTTGGGTGTTTGTTGTTTTACAACATCGACAGCAGCCCTGGCAGGGGGTGGTTTCTTCGTCGCCTCCCCTTTCCCGTATCCCACGCTTAATCCGAGAGCCAACAAGCCCGCGATGGTATGCAAATGTTTCATATTGGCCGCCAACAGCTCAGCGCAGTTGTTTATTTTTTGCAACGATGTTTTAAGCGAGCCGGTTTGAACAGTATTTCGCGCCATTCATTTCACTTCAGCTTTCAATTCATCACCCATCTTGGCTCCGTATTCGCGGAGGAGGTCGGCAAGTTCAGTGTGTTCTTTAAGGTAGGCCAAGTCCAGTGAGGTAAAGCCGCCGCCCTTCATCCTCGCATTCACGTCTGCGCCCTTGGCGATGAGCAGTTCAGCGGCCTGCGTGTGACCCTGATCAACCGCCTGATGCAAAGGGATCCAGCCACGCACATCCCTCGCATTGACATCCGCACCATGGGCAACAAGCAGTTCAACAACCTCGGTGCGCCCTCGATAAGCCGCCGCGTGCAACGGGGTGTTTTCCGACCCGGTTCTCGCGTTCGCATCCACACCCGAATCCAGGTGCCGTTTTAGGGCTTTTATATTGCCATCAAAGGCGGCCTTGTGAATCAACATCGCGGTTGTCGTCCCACATCCCACCAACATAACGGCTGCGACGATTGAAACGATTAGTGATTTCATAACTCGGGAATTGTCATACCGGGTGGGACGGTTTTCAAGTGATTTTTGGCCCTGCCGCAACGTCCCTCGTCAGTCGCAGCGGAGCCGGTTGGTGAATCGACCGATTTGGCCTGCGGATCTCCTAATCCTTGAACGAATCGTACACCGCCTCGCGGAACCGTACCAGCGACTCGTCGTTGAACGGATGGCGGCGCGTCATGAAAACGCTGTACAGTCTGTTCTCCGGGTCGATCCAGAAATGGGTGGTGTGATAACCGCCCCAGCCGTAGATGCCGTTGGGGGAGTTCACGCCCTCCGTCTTTGTGTCCAGCAGCACATAAAAACCAAGGCCAAAGCCGTAGCCGTTTTTCCGATCGTCGTAGCCGGGGATGCCCTTGAGTTGGTCGGCCAGCATGAGGTCGAGCGTCGCGGGTTTGATGACCGGTTTGCCGCCGGGCGCCTTGCCGCGATCGACGAGCATCTGGCAAAACCGCGCGTAGTCGCCAAGCGTCGAGACCAGCCCCTCGCCCCCGAGGTACAGCGTGCTGCCCACCTCATACGGCAGTTCGTCCTCCTCCGGTTTGCCGACGCGGAGTTTGCCGTTTTCGAAAACGGTCAGTGGCTGAAACAACTCGCGGCTGTCCCGGGACAAGTAAAACCATGTATGCCTCATGCCGAGCGGCCGGAAAAGTTCCTCCCACAAAAACTTGTCCAGTGGCCTGCCGGAAAGCATCTCGATTGCGCGCCCCATCACCGCAGTGCTCATGCCGTAGGTGTACTTGGCACCGGGCTGGTGCTCGATCGACTCCCTGGTCAGTTCGCCGATGATCTTGGCCAAGCCCTTGGCCTTGACCGTCCTGGCCCAAAAACCGTCCTCATTGTACGCCCCATCGTAGCCATAAAAACCGGACGTGTGCCGGAGCAGGTCGCGGTACGTGATCGGCTGAGCCAACGGCTTGGTTTTGCCGTCGCCCGCCTTGACGCGCACCTTGGCCAACTCCGGCAGCGCGTTGGCCACCGGGTCGTCCAGCTTGAACGCGCCGCGATCGAACAGAATCATCGCCGCAACGCTGGTGATCGGTTTGCTCATCGACCAAATCGGGAACACCGTGTCGTCGGTGATCGGCCTGTCGTGCGCCAGCCCGGACTCAGCGGCGCGGTGGTAAACCACCCTCCCGTCGCGGGCGATGATCGCGGCGTTGGCTGCGGCGAGTTTGTCCGCGATGAGCTTCTTCTGCACGGCGAACACGGCATCGAGCTTGGCCGAGTCGAATCCCAGCGCGGCCGGATCATCCACCGCACCGAGGCCAATGCTCCTCCTCAACTCCGTCGCCGCGCCGCTGAGGCCAATCAGCAACGCAAAAGATAAAAGGAAAATCTTTTTCGCAAAAACACCCGCAACCTATCCGCCGCCACACACCCATAGTGATCGAGTTATCCAAACTGGGCCAAAGCTTTCGTTAGTCTGGACGGGTTGATTATTTGCTCAATGTTGTAGAGTAAGTCAATGCTGGGACGCAGGGAGGGCGTAGCCCGACCGAAGGCCCGGCATTTGCCTTGTGCCTTTTCTCCAACATCATCCTGTGCAAACTCATTTGGCGTTATGTACCCCAGGGATCGATGAGGACGCACATGGTTGTACTTCCATCTC
>CAUZVJ010000264.1:0-3598 GCA_963583225.1 Verrucomicrobiia bacterium | reverse complement strand
CTCGATCCCGGTTACAGCACGCGCAAACTGCTGTACCGCCTTTACCACACGCTGAACCATTTCAACATTTTCGGCGGCGGCTACGGCTCGGCGGCTGAGGGCATCATCGGGCGTTTGTTGCGGACGCTGTAAACGAAAAAACCCCGGCCATGGCGACCGGGGCCTGGTGGAGATTGTTTGAGTTACTCGGCGGGCTCGGCCTCGGTTTCGTCGTCCTCATCGGCGACAGCGCTTGGGCCGGCGACAGTGTGCTGCTCGATCGATTCGATCCGGTAGCACTTGGCTACGTGATCGACTTCAAACTCGGCTTCCTCGCCCGGTTTCTTGCCGAGGAACGCTTGGCCAAGGGGCGTGAGATAACTCAGAATTTGGTTGTCGGGATCGCCGTCCCAAGCGCCGAGGACGATGAACGTCTCCGGCTTGTTTGTGCTGAGGTTGGTCACGCTGACTTTGTTGCCGACGGTTACCGCGTCGATGGTGGCATCGGAGAAATCGGTGCCTCGGGCGCGTGTCAAATCGACCTCCAATTCGCCCTTGCGGGACATCAGCAGTTTCTGCATTTCCTTGGCGGCTTTGAATTCGTGGTTCTCGCGCAAATCGCCGTAGCTCCGCGCGATGGCGATTTCCTTGGAGTTGGCCGGGATCTTCTCTTTGACCAGCTCCTCGTACTCGAGTTTACGCCGCTCAAGACTGGCCCATGAGACGATGAGGGCGTTGTCTTCCTTCGATTGCTCGCCGGAAATCATCGACTGAATGGACGGATAGGCTTTCACGATACGACCGTACAGAGAGCGTTTATCCATGTCGTCGAAACAATTGGTCGACTGCAGGGCACGCACTAGGTCCTCGACCATTTCAACATCGGCGGAGCCAATCAGGTCGGTGATCAGTTCCTGATCGCTGAGAATCAAGTCGCCGAGCTTGCTGGTTTTGCGATCCTCAAAACGGTCATGTTCGATGGCGGCCATCATGGCACGGAACACTTCCGGACCGAGAATGTCGGCGAAACTGTCGGAGCGGTTTTTGCCCAGCCAAAGCATCAGGTCGGTGCTGGCTTCGTGACGGCTAATAAGCTTGGCCAAGTTGGCTTTGAACCTGTCGAAATGGCCGGTATCGATGAGGATTTGAACCAGTTCCCCCACCAGCCGAAGGCCGGTTTCGTTGATCAATTTCAGGTAGGTATCGACCCAGGAGTCCGGGTGAGCCTGGCGAAACGCCTCGAGGGCGAGCTTCTGCTTGGCGGCGGAAAGGCCCTCGATCACTCCGGCCAGATTGTCCGCTTTCTCAAAAATGTTGTCTGCGCTCAACTCCTCTTCCTGCGGCTGGACGCCGGACTGTGTGCGGATGGCGTCGCGCAGCAGGACTGCCTCGAGCGCGAGTGACGGCTTGAGCGTCAGGTGATTCTTGATGGCATCGTTCAGGATTGCCACCACCTCGTTCAGCACCGCCTCCTTTTTTTCGACATCGTCAATGCCCTTGTAAAGCTCGGTGGCAGCGGCCAATTGCGCCTTCAAGCCCTTGGCATCGCGGATGTTGCTCATCAGCTTGTCCGCCGGGGTGAGTTCCTCGGCATGGTAGACAATCAGCTCGGTTTTCTTGACCGGCAACTGAAAGTGCCCGTCGCTCTTCATTTCCTTCTTGGCGTCAGCCCACCATTTTTTCCAGTCCTCCTCGATGACATCCGGCACCAGCGACTCCTGAATCTGTGCCACAGTGGCCCCCCCATCGTAGCTCTTGAGAACCAGCTTGATCAGGTCGAGGTGGCGCAGGGCACCCATGCGTTTCAGCCCGGCCAAGTCGGTGGCCTTGCGCGCAAGGATATGGCTCGAACTGAGCGGCTTGAGAATGGTGGCCGCAAACCCGAGATCCATCGAGTGTCCCGGCTTGGCCTGAAAGTCGATGGTGATCTTGGCCATCAACGTATCGACCGTGGTGATCTTCCCCGAACCCCACGAGCGGTGGGTGCAAAAACCAGCAGTCACCAATTCCGTCAGCGCATCCGTCAACTTGGGATCCAGTTTCCCATCCAGCACCAGTCGCTTGAACTCGCTCTGGAGTTGATCAGATTGCTCGGTGGGAGAGGTTGCCTCCTCGGTCATTGTGTCGTTCATCAGGTAAAACTCGGCCTGCGCCGCCAAAGCCGGCATCCTAGCCGCGTGTCGGGTCGGAAAACAAGACAAATTGCCCTCCAATCGTTGTTGCGCTCACAACAATCTCAACGGGCTGTCGAGCCGATCCTCGCCCGCGAGTTCCGATCCGCCACTCTCTCCCCCGCAGACAGCGGACTCTGCCGCGAACTCGTCTCCGGGTGCGTGCGTTGGCGGCGACTGCTCGACTGGCTGATCGAGCGCTCCACTGAAGGCCGCAAACAGAAGCCAGCCGTACGGGAAATTCTGCGGCTCGGCCTGTATCAGATTTTCTTCCTCAACCGCATCCCCGAGCACGCCATTGTCGATGAGAGCGTCCGCTTGGCCAAGGCCGAGAAATGCCTCGGCCAAGCCGGGTTCATCAACGCCATGATGCGGCGCTTCCTCCGCGAGCGGGAACAAATCACCCGCGATATCGCCGATTTTCAAGAAGCCCGCCCGGCGCTTGGCCAATCCCACCCCGACTGGCTTTTCGAGCAGTGGGAACAGCGATGGGGCCGCGAAAAGACCATCCGCCTCATGGAGTGGAACAACCAGCCAGCCCCGACCTGTGCCCGCGTCAACCGGTTGCTCACCGACCCCGAGCGCTTGGCCGAGCGCTGGGAAGATGAAGGCGTCGAGGTGTCGCCAATCGACTGCGACTGGGCCGCCACCGGCGACCTGTTTCGCCTCCGCAAACATCCCCCGCTCGACTCGCTTGGCAGCTTCCGCGACGGACTGTTCTACGTGCAGGATCCCAGCACGCTGCTGTCCGTTTCGCTGCTCGATCCGCAGCCCGGCCAAGCCGTGCTCGACCTCTGCGCCGCACCCGGCGGCAAGACCTGCCACATCGCCGAGCGGATGAAAAACGAAGGCCAACTTACTGCGCTCGATACCCGCGAGTCGCGGCTCAAGTTGCTGCGCGAAAATTGCGACCGCATGCGCGTCACCTGCGCCACCCTTGGCCAAGCGGATGCAACAGCGACTGGCGAGGCCAAGTTCGACCGGGTGCTGGTCGATGTCCCCTGCACCAACACCGGCGTGATACGCCGCCGACTCGACCTGCGCTGGCGGCTCAGCCCCGGCCAAGCCAAGCTGCTCGCGGATGAGCAACTCAAACTGCTTGGCCAAGCGGCGACACATGCCAAGCCGGACGGCCATCTCGTGTACAGCACCTGCAGCATCGAGCCGGAGGAAAACGAGCAACTCGTCGCCCGATTCCTTGAGGCGCTCCCCGATTGGCAACTCGCCGCCGACCGGTCGCTGCACCCGGTCGAAGACCACACCGACGGCGCCTACGCCGCCCGCCTCACGCGAAGGGGCAGCGGTTAAATCCGGCGACCGTGAAACACCGCAATCTCCGATCCCTCGGCCAAAACGACTGACTCTGGCTCGTCGGCGAGTATTCCCCCCCATTCCGGGCCGTAAAGGTTGGCCAAGCCGGAGTCGAACCGAGCGAGCTTGGCCAAGCG
>CAUZVJ010000263.1:0-3607 GCA_963583225.1 Verrucomicrobiia bacterium | reverse complement strand
GCTCGACGCGTACCGGCCGCTTGGCGAGTCGTCCGGCGATCCGCAGGTTGCCGATGCCCAGCGGCGCGAGTTTTTCAACCAACTGCATCGCTGGCTGCGTAACGGCTACACCGTCTGGACGGTCTGCGGCACCGAGGGCGAGTTGCAGCGGTTCGACGAATTGTGGATCGAGTACGGCTTGGCCAAGCGCAAGGCCGGGGCCAAGCCGGTGCGGATGCTCGGCAGCGTGGCTCGCGGTTTTCTTGTCGAGCCGGCCAAGCTGGTTGTCGTCACCGACTCGGAGATTTTTGGGCGCACTCGCACGCAGCGTCCGCGCCGGCTCAAGTCGCCCCACGCGGCGGCGACGCGCTCGGCGCTGGAGATCGATTTTACCGACTTGAGCCTGGGCGACTACGTTGTGCATTTGCAGCACGGCATCGGCCGCTACCTCGGGCTGAAGGTGTTGCCGGTCGAGACGCGGACGACGCGGGACGGCCGGGAAAAAACCAGCGGCGGCGAGGAGTGCCTCGTGATCGAGTTCGGCACGCGCGACCCGGAGCAGGACGCGCCCAAGCTGTACGTGCCGGTGTCCCAGGCGCACCTCGTCAGCAAATACGTCGGCACCGGCCGGGCGCGTCCGCCGCTGAGCATCCTCGGTGGCAAACGCTGGGCCAAGGCCAAGGCCGACGCCGAAAAAGCGGTCTCCGATGTCGCCGCAGATTTGCTCAAGCTGCAGGCCTCACGCGAGGCCCAGCCGGGGCATGCGTTCGGTGACGACACGCCGTGGCAGCGGGAGTTCGAGGGGTCGTTTCCGTTCGAGGAAACGCCGGACCAGTGGACGGCCATCGAGGCGGCCAAGCGGGACATGCAGCAGCCCAAGCCGATGGACCGGCTCGTGTGCGGCGACGTCGGTTTCGGCAAGACCGAGGTGGCCATCCGCGCGGCGTTCAAGGCGGTGATGGGCGGCAAACAAGTTGCCGTGCTGGTGCCGACCACCGTGCTGGCGCAGCAACATTACAACACGTTCGTCGAGCGCATGGCGGAGTTCCCCGTGTCGGTGGAATTGCTCTCGCGCTTCCGCACAAAAAAACAGGCCGACGCCGTGATCGCCGCGTTGGCGGCCGGCTCGGTGGACGTCGTCATCGGCACGCATAAACTCGTCCAGCCCAACGTCCGCTTCAAAGACCTCGGGCTGGTGATCATCGACGAGGAGCAGCGCTTCGGCGTGTTGCACAAGGAGAAACTCAAGATGCTGCGGCAGACGGTGGACGTGCTCACGCTGACCGCGACGCCGATCCCGCGCACGCTGCACATGGCACTCACCGGCGCACGCGACATGAGCACCATCGAGACGCCGCCGCAGGACCGACTGCCGATCGAGACGACTGTCATCGAGTTCGACGACACGATCCTCCGCAACGCCATCCAGCGCGAGCTCAACCGGGGTGGGCAGGTGTTCTTTTTGCACAACCGAGTGATGACCATCGAGACGATGGCCGATCGCATCCGCAAGCTCGTACCCAAGGCGCGGCTCATCGTCGGCCACGGCCAGATGGCCAGCGGCACGCTCGAGAAAGTGATGACAAGATTCATCAACGGCGATGCCGACATCCTGCTCTCGACGACCATCATCGAGAGCGGCCTCGACATCCCCAACGCCAACACGATCATCGTCGATCGCGCTGACCGGTTCGGCCTGAGCGAACTGTACCAGTTGCGCGGCCGCGTCGGCCGTTACAAGCACCAGGCGTTTGCCTATTTGATATTGCCGCGCCATGCCGCGCTGCTCAACGACGCCCGCAAACGCATCAGCGCGCTCAAGCAGTACTCGAAGCTCGGCAGCGGATTCAAGATCGCCATGCGCGACCTCGAGATTCGCGGCGCGGGCAACATTCTCGGTGCACAGCAGAGCGGCCACATCACCGCCGTCGGCTTCGAGCTTTACTGTCAATTGCTCAAGCAAAGCGTGAAACGGCTCAAGGGCGAAAAAGTTGACCGGCGCGTCGAGGTGCACGTCGCGCTCGATTTTCTCGCGACGAATCCCGGCGAGGTGAAGAGCGCCGAGCGAGCGCCGCGCAAGAGTCCGCCGCCGCAGTTTGAAGTGACCGTGCCGCGCGAAGTGGTCAATGAAGTGGAGGACGACGACGAGGCACCGGCCGCCGCCGCCGAGGAGCCGAGGGACATCGGCCGCGTGCCGGCGTATCTGCCGTTCAACCACATCCCCGAGACGCGGCAACGCATCATTATTTACCGCAAACTGGCCGAGCTGATGAACGCCGACGAGTTGGCAGCATTGATGGAGGAAATTCGCGACCGGTTCGGCCCCATCCCCAAGCCGGTCGAGCGGCTGTTGAGCGTGGCCGAATTGAAAGTGCTGGCCGCCGCCAAGAACGTCACCGGCATCGAAGCCAAGGGCGGCAAAATCATGCTGACCCGAAACGGTGACTTGATCACGCTTGGCGGAAAATTCCCGCGCTTCACCAAGCGCTCCCCCGACGGCCGGCTCAAGGAACTGCGAACGCTGCTCAAGGCGCTGTAAGCCGCCCACCTGGCCAAGCGCTTGGCCTATACCTTCCAGATCATGTCGGCGACGGTTTTGCCGGCGGGGATGAACGGCAGCACGTGCTCGGTGTACGGCACGATGACGTCGAGCACGTACGGCTTGTCGGAATCGAGCATCCGCTGTAGCGCCGCCTTCAGATCGCGCTTGTACATCACCCGCTCCGCCGGCACGTCAAAGCCCTTGATGATCTTCACAAAGTCGGGGTAAATCTTCTTCATGTCGTCCGGGTCGCCGAGGTAGGTGTGGCCGCGGTTGCCGGCGTAAAAGCGATCCTCCCACTGCACCACCATGCCGAGGTGCTGGTTGTTGAGGATGATGGCCTTGGCCGCGATTTTCTCGATGCGCGCGGTGGCCAGTTCCTGGACGTTCATCAGGAACGAGCCGTCGCCGTCGATGTCGATCACCTGCTTGTCGGGGCGGGCGACCTTGGCCCCAAGCGCCGCCGGGTAGCCGAAGCCCATCGCCCCCAGCCCGGCGCTGGTGATGAGTTGCCGGGGTTTGTCTGACAAATAGTATTGGCCGGCCCACATTTGGTGCTGGCCGACGCCGGTGGTCAGGATGGCCTCTCCGGCGGTCAACTCGTATAGCATCTCGATGACCATTTGCGGCAGGATGACTTCGTCCTCGGATCCGTCGAGATGATCCTTCATGTGCTGCGATTTCAGCACCTCATCGGTCACGCGATAGCCAAACGGCGCCTTGGTTTTCCACTCGGCGATCTGCTTCTGCCACGCGGTGAATTTTTTCTGCAATGGCCGCTCGCTGATCATGTCGGCCAGTTGCTCGAGCGCGTAGCGAATCTCGCTCACCACCGGCAGGGCGACCTTGCGGTTTTTGTTGATCTCCGACGGGTCGATGTCGATGTGGACAATGGTGCCGTGCTCGCAGAATTTCTCGACCTTGCCGGTCACGCGGTCGTCAAACCGCACGCCAAAGGCAAGCAGCAGGTCGGCGCCCTCGGCCACCTTTTGCGAGTTGCCCTCGGCATCCTTCTCGAACTCGCCGCTGACGGCCCAGTTGGCATAGGCCGAGCCGTGCATGCCGAGCCAGCGCAGCGACAACTCG
>CAUZVJ010000262.1:0-3613 GCA_963583225.1 Verrucomicrobiia bacterium | reverse complement strand
CCTGAATCGAGAAGAGTTATGGACCCTGACAGAGGCGCGGGTAGTGATTGAGGACTGGAGATGGAAGTACAACCATGTGCGTCCTCATCGGTCCCTAGGGTACATAACGCCAAATGAGTTTGCACAGGATGAAGTTGGAGAAAAGGCACAAGGCAAATGCCGGGCCTTCGGTCGGGCTACGCCTTCCCTGCGTCCCAGCATTGACTTACTCTACAACATTGAGCAAATAATCAACCCGTCCAGACTAACGAAAGCTTTGGCCCAGTTTGGATAACTCGATCAGTGTCCTCCCCTTAAGAAGGATTTACCAACGAGTTTACCGCTCTTTATGTCAAACCCAAGAACTCCACTAAACTGCATAGTTCTACTAGCAGCGGTAGAACCTCCTTCGGTTGTGATCGACATCGCTACGTTTTCAATTGCCCATTTATATGAGACTTGCTGTGTGTTCCCATTTGATCCCGTCCTTTCCCAGTCTCCAATCAACCAACTAACTTTGGCCATTGCTTCCTTGCGTTTCGTGGGTTGATCCTGACCGCTGACATTGAATGCCAGCCCGACAAATATGATTAATGAGATTAGTTTTTTCATAGGTCTAATGGGGTAACCGAAGAAACAATGACCGTGTTAAAACCAGTTTTCAAGCCGTTTTAACTGTTGCCGCAGAGGTGGGCTTGGTTATTTCCCTTCAGCTTTCAATTCTTCACCCGTCTTGCCGCCGTGTTTGCGGAGGAGGTCGGTGAGTTCGGTTTGTTTGTTCATGATGGCCCAATCTAGTGGTGTTTCGCCACTTTCAGCCTTCGCATTCACATCCGCACCTTTGGCGATTAGTAGTTCGGGCGATGATCGCCGGAATTGAGTGGAGTTTCGTTGCTTGGTTTGGCATGGATAACCGGCACAGGTGACTGACTCGACACAAATCAGCACTTCCGGTCGCTGCACTTGCTCAGGCGCGGTTGGCCTTGTTCTTTTGATTGCGTTGTGCGTTGTGTCGCTTGTCGCCCAATCGGGCGGCAGCCCATTGGCCAAGCGTACGGCAGTGAAGCCTTCGGCAGCGGGAACCAAGCGCTTTGAACTGATCCACCCGGCTGCGAGCGGGATTGAGTTTATCAACCGCTTTGCCGGGTTGGAGTATTACAAAAACATGGTTGCTCACAACGGCGCCGGTGTGGCCGTTGGAGACGTCAACGGAGATGATCTGGCCGACATTTACCTCTGCAATATTCAGGGGGACAACGCTCTGTATCTGAACCAGGGCAACTTTCGTTTTCGTCCCGTAACCCAAACGGCCGGTGTTGCCGACGAGGATAAAATGAGTACCGGTTCGGTCCTTGCCGACGTGGACAACGACGGCGATAAAGATTTGCTCGTTAACGGGATTCAGTCCGGCACGCGGTTGTTCCTCAATGATGGCAGCGGCGGCTTTCAGTTGAGCGAAATATCGGGCCTCGACTCGGCCGGCACCACCAGTTCGTTGGCTTTGGCGGACATCGATGGCGATGGTGATCTCGATTTGTACGTGGCCCATTACATCGACCGGATGTACCTCGCCGATCCGACCACGGGATTTGAGTACTCCAAGCGCGGTGATCAATGGGTCGTCACACGGATCAACGGCGAGTCGACGCTCAAACCGAAATGGAAGGGCCGGTTCACGGTCTCGGACACCGGCCGGGTGCGTGAACTGCCGGAGGCTGACCGACTTTATCTCAACAACGCCGACGGCACGTTTCGAGATGTGTCGGCGGAGCCGATGTTTATCGTCAACGGGGAATCGCGTGCGCTGGCTTCGTTTCGCGAATGGGGTTTGGCTGTCACGTTTCGCGACGTGAACAATGACCTGCTTCCTGACCTGTACGTTTGCAATGATTTTGCCAGCCCGGACCGGTTTTGGATTAATCAAGGCAATGGCACCTTTGAGTTGGTGACGCATCGCAATATCCGGCACACGAGCCGTTCGTCGATGGGCGTAGATTTCACGGACCTTAACGCTGATGGCGTGCCGGACTTTATGCTGCTGGACATGCTCGATCCCGATCGCGCACGCCGTCTGGTGCAACTCGAAAAAGAGATCGAACGCTCGAGCCGGTTGCTCGACTGGACCTACGTGCCGCGCTTCAACCGCAATGTATTGATGATTTCTCAGGGTGGGCAGCAGTGGTTCGACACAGCGTATTACTCCGGCGTGGCTGCGACGGCCTGGTCGTGGAACGTCCGCTTTCTCGATGCCGATCTTGACGGCGACGACGACATGCTGGTGACCAACGGATTTGCGTTCGACACGATGGACATGGACGCGAGCCTGCGGATCAAGTCGGCGCAACAGTCGGGGAGCAAGGACGCCCGCACCCTGTACGAGATGAAGAAGCTTCAACCGCGCTACAACTCGCCGAATATGCTGTTCCGTAACGAGGGCCGGTTGCGCTTTACGGATGTTGGCGAGGAATTCGGGTTTGCTCACGATGGGATTACGTATGGTCTTGGGGTGGCGGACTTCGACAACGATGGCGATCTCGATCTCGTGACCAACAACCTCAACGAGTCGCCCTCGCTCTATCGTAACACTTCGCAGGAGCCTCGCATTCAGGTTCGCTTGCCGGGCGGCGTGGGCAGCAAAGTTCGATTGGTGGGGCAGGGAGGAACAACGACGCGGGAGATTGTTTCCGGTGGCGGCTACCTGAGCAGCGACAGCGGCGAAGTTGTGTTTGCGGCGGGTGTTGCTGGCCAGTCGGAGATGCTGGTCGTGGAGTGGCGCGACGGAACGAAACCCACGCGCATCGAGCGGCCCGGCGTTAACTCGATTTACACCGTGATCAAACCCAACCTGGCCAGGCGCTTGGTCAAGGGGGAGGTCACTAAAACAACGCCGATGTTCCGTGAACTCCCGGATGCCATTTCGTTTCGACACTTTCCGAACCTGGCCAAGGACTTCGACGAGAACCCGCTGCTCTTCAAGCGGTTCAGCACGGCGGCCCCGGCGATGCTGTGCCGCGACTTTGACAATAATGGACGACTGGACTTCGGTTTCCAATTGGCTCGCAGCGCAGGGATCCAGGTGTTTCTTAATCTGGACGGCGGCAATTTTCGCCCGGTCACTGCCCGGTACAACGATCCGTCCGGGTTCATGGGCAACGCTGGATGGCTGGATGGCTTTGCGGTCATCGAGGGCAAACCGAATTTTGTCGGGGCACTCAACAAAACAATTCCGGCGATCGAGTCGTTGACTCAGCCGGCGGCACTGACGTTGCGTGGCGACATTGATGGCGATGGAACTGCAGACGCGATTTATATTACGCAGAACACCCTGAACGACCATCCAGCCGAAAGTCGGGCGATGGTGTTTTTGAATCAATCGGGATCGTTTCAGCGCGCAGTCGATTGGGAGCAATCACTCGGTGCGCTTGGCCAGGTGACCAGTGCGGTGTTGGTTGACATGGATGAAGATGGCGACACTGACCTGCTGGTGTCACGTGACTTGGGGGCTATCGGCCTGTATCACAATCGCGGCGACCGTTTCGTTGATGTCAGTGAGGCGTTTGGGATGCTCGAGTTTGTTGGCTTGTGGCAGGGCCTGGCTGTGGGGGATTTTGACAACGACGGTCGTGTCGATTTT
>CAUZVJ010000261.1:0-3658 GCA_963583225.1 Verrucomicrobiia bacterium | reverse complement strand
ACGAGTCGTTTCGGCCACTGCAGGAGGAGGTGATGCGCGATGCGCTCGCCGGGCACGACACGTTTGTGCTGATGCCGACTGGCGGCGGCAAGTCGCTCTGCTACCAGTTGCCGGCCTTGGCCAAGGGCGGACTGACCATCGTCATCTCGCCGCTGATCGCGCTGATGAAGGATCAAGTCGATGCGCTGCACGAAGCGGGAGTCGCTGCAACGTTTTTGAATTCCACGCTCAATGCCGACGAGGCGCGCCGCCGCTTGGCCGGTCTTTACAACGGCGAGTACCGGTTGCTGTACGTCGCGCCGGAGCGGTTGGTGCTGCCGGAGATGCTCGAGCGCCTTGCCGAGTGGCAGCCTTGGTTGATCGCGATCGACGAAGCGCATTGCATCAGCGAATGGGGACACGATTTCCGGCCGGAGTACCGGCAGATCGCCGAGTTGCGCGGACGCTTCCCGAAGACGCCGCTGATGGCGCTGACTGCGACGGCGACCGAGCGGGTCCGGGCGGACATCGTGTCGCAGTTGAAGCTGCGCGAGCCCAAGCGTTACGTCGCCAGTTTCAACCGGGCCAACCTCACGTACCGCGTCATCCCGCGCAACCAACCGCTGCGCCAAGTGCTGGACGTGGCCAAGCGGCACGATGGCGAGAGCGGCATTGTTTATTGTGGCACTCGCAATGGGACCGAGCGCTTGGCCAAGCGGTTGGGCGAGCAGGGGATTCGGGCGGTGCCGTACCATGCCGGGCTGGACGTCGATGTGCGCGCGAAAAATCAGGAGGCGTTCATCCGCGACGAAGTGCAGATCGTGTGCGCGACGATCGCGTTCGGCATGGGCATCGACAAACCGGATGTGCGCTTCGTGATCCATCACGATCTGCCGAAAAACATCGAAGGCTATTATCAGGAAACGGGCCGGGCCGGACGCGACGGATTGCCGGCGGACTGCGTGCTGTTGTTCAACGCCTCAGATGTCGCCAAGCAGACCGGATTCATCGAGGAAAAAACAGACGAACACGAACGCACCGTTGCGCGGCAGTTGCTGCAGCAGATGGTGCACTTTGCCGAGACGAGCGACTGCCGCCGCCGGTCGTTGCTGGACTATTTCAGCGAGGCGTTCACGGACAAAAACTGCGGCGCGTGCGACAATTGCCTTGATCCGAAAGAGACCTTCGACGGCACGGAGGCGGCGCAAAAATTCCTCGCCTGCCTGTTTCGGATTCACGAAAAATCCGGCTTCGGTTTTGGGCTGAACCATGCCGTGGGCGTGCTCACCGGCGCGGACACGGAGGCCATTCGCAAGTGGGGACACGACAAGATTTCCACTTACGGCATTGGTGATGAGTTTGGTCGCGACGAGTGGAAGGCGATCGGCCGCGAGTTGATGCGGCTTGGCTATGCGCGGCTCACGCCCGGCCGCATGAGCGTCGTCGAATTGACGCAGGACGGTCGCGAATGGCTTCGCAGCAAAGAGCCGCTGGAGTTGACCCGCCCCGTTGTGGCCAAGCCGACGAGCCGCGAACGGCGGTCGCGTAGCGATCGGGCGGGCGAGATCGAGTGCGACGAAATTTTGTTCGAGCGGTTGCGCGAATTGCGGCACGAATTGGCCGCGAAAGAAGGCGTGCCGGCGTACATCATTTTCGGCGACGTCTCCCTGCGCGAGATGGCGCGGGACTGCCCGGCGACAATGGAGGTGTTCGGCCTCATCAGCGGTGTCGGCGAAAAAAAGAAAGCCAACTTCGGCAAACTGTTCATCAGCGAAATCGCCGCCTACCTCGCCGAAAAAGGGTAGGTGAGATTCTTCTTAAATGCAGAGCATGCGGAGACGTTGAGGGCTGCAGAGGAAGAGAACTACGGGCTGCAGGGATGTGTGCACGGTGTGGGACAACAACCCTGCTGCATTCAAGTGGTGGAGTGGGTTGGCTTAGTTGTCACCTGAGCTTTTGTCTCAACTGATTGCGCCGCTGCGCCAGACAAAGAAAATTCTTATTCGGAGTCACAGAATCTTACCCACAACATTCCCCGCCTTAACCACCCCACCGCTGCTGATCGGGCGGTTGTCGCCCATCACGAAAAATTCCCCCTCGGCCAGCACTAGTGGCCGGAGCCTCGCGTCAATGCGGCCGTGGCCGTAATCTGCATAAATATTTCCGTTGACGGTCATTTGGCCGCGGCGGATACCGATGCGGTCACCGGGTAGCCCGATGATGCGCTTGAGGTAGAATGGGCTTTTGCCCTCGTTTCCCAGCACCACGACATCCCCGCGCTGAGGTGCCCGGTTGGTGTACTCGAGCGTGTGCATCCAGAGGGTCTGCCCGTTTTCGTACGTGGGATGCATGCTCTTTCCATCCACGAGGATGCGCCTGTACCGTGGCTTTCCGTCTGGGAATAAATGCAACTTGCCAACCGAGGCCGCCGTCAGCAACACGAGGAGCCGAAACAATGTCCAGCGCACGTTTCTGCCGATCAACAGCCGACGCCAAAGAGGCACGGGACGCCTGGTCACCGACCCAGCAGCGGTCCTTTCGACAGATGACTCATGATCCATGTCGCCAGTTTTCCCGTGGCGCACCGGCTTGGCAAGCCTCTTAGGCAAGCGCGGTTTTTCCTTCACGGTGCTGTTCCTGAGTGACGTGCAGATGGCAGGCACAGGTGCGGTCGGCTTCTGCGACGCAGAAACCCCGACGATTGGCCTCGTGGGAAGCTAGCTCTGCGACTCAATGCAGGACATGTTTCTGCGCTTGATGGTTGCTGCAGAGTGAGTCTGTATTACGTGAGGTGGGGAGGTTTGTGTCTATCACTCACCGATGACTTCAAAGATGGCTTCCACTTCCACTGCAGCTCCGGTTGGCAGGGCGGCAAAGCCAAGGGCACTGCGGGCGTGATAGCCGTCGCTTTCTTTCCCGAAAATTTTATGCAGCAGATCGGATGCTCCGTTTATGACCAAGTGTTGGTCTGTAAAGTCGGGCGCCGAATACACGCAGCCAAGCAGCTTGATGACTTTCAGTCCATTGATGGTGCCGTGAGTGTTGTACACCGAGTTCAGTATTTTCTTTGCGCAGTCCTCAGCTGCTGCATAGCCATCCTCCACGGACAGACCGTCACCTAACACGCCAAGGGCCGTGCTAACATGGCCAGAGGTGATTAGTTGGTTGCCGGTACGTATGCAGAGATTTAAATACCCCGGCTCCTGTATTGTGAAATTAACACCCAGTTCCCTTGCTTTATCTTCAGGTTGCACGGGGAGACTCTAATGGAAGAACTCGGCGCAGGGAAATCAATTCGATTTCTCTAGGTCGTGCGTACGGTGCTCAAAGTCGTTTGTTTTCCGGGAACTACTCCCGTTTTTTAGTGTCGAGGGGAATAGCGGTGATTCACTTTTTAGCCCAAGGCCAGGGCTTGGCCAAGGCGGCGACGGCCCAGCTTTCCCATTGACTCGCCATCCGCTTGAGGCGCTTGGGTTGTTTGGGCGCGAGGTTGGTTAACTCCGTGCGGTCGGCCTTGATGTCGTACAACTCCCACGGGCCGTTCGCGCCTTTGGCGACGAGTTTCCATTTGCCGTCACGCATGGCCCGGTTGCCCTCGTGCTCCCAGTAGATTGGTTTTTTGCGCCCGATCTTTTTGCCGTTGAACGCAGGGGCTAGCGAGGTGCCCTGCATCGGGACG
>CAUZVJ010000260.1:0-3667 GCA_963583225.1 Verrucomicrobiia bacterium | reverse complement strand
CCGGCGAGGTTCATGATCGACACCGCTCGCTTGAGCAGCGCCTCCGACGAACCGACGTGCTGGTGCAAATCGATGAGGCGGCGCTCCTTGCGCCATTGCGCGGGCGACTCGTCAGCGGCCAAGGCGGGCAGCAGACAAAAAGACGAAATGAAAATGTGAAACAACCGGCGATGCACCGGCGGAGACTCCACAAAGGCGGGCATTTTGTCGATTGGTTTCGCGCTTGGCCAAGTGCACTTTTTTGTCGCGGATTTATTTGCCGCGTGCCGTACGCTGCGTGCCGCGCTTGGGCTTATGCAATTCGGATCGCTCCAACTGAAATCCAACCTGTTTCTCTCGCCGCTGGCCGGGTACACGAACCTGCCGTTTCGGCTCGTTCTGCGCGAGGTGGGCGGCCTGAGCCTCGCCACGACCGATCTCGTCAACGCCCGGTCGCTGCTCGAGCGCAACGCCAAGGCGCTCAAGCTCATCGAGACGAACGAGGCTGACAGCCTGTTCGCCGTGCAGTTGTTCGGCTCGGTGCCGGAGGAGATGCGCGACGCGGCGCAGTTCCTCGAGTCGATCGGCGTAGACTCGATTGACATCAACATGGGCTGCCCCGTCCGCAAAGTCTGCAAGACCGGCGGCGGCTCGGCGATGATGACCGAGCTCGACGACACGGCGCACCTCGTGAAGCTGATGGTCGATGCGGTGAACATCCCCATCACCGCCAAGATGCGCCTTGGCTGGGACGACAAAAACATCACCGCGCCCAACTTGGTGCGCGTGCTCGAGGACGTCGGCGTGACCGCGATTTTCATTCACGGACGGACGCGCGAACAGGGCTTCACCGGCACGGTGAATCTCGCGGGCATCCGCCAAGTTGTCGAGGCGGCGCGGGCCATCCCAGTCATCGGCAACGGCGACATCACGACGCCGGAGTCGGCGAAACACATGATGGACACCACCGGCTGCCACGGTGTGAGCGTCGGTCGCGGCGCGTTTTACAACCCGTGGATTTTCAAGCACACCAAACATCATCTGCGAACCGGCGAACTACTGCCCGAGCCCAGATTCGCGGAGCGGGTGCGCGTGATGCGGCGGCACTTCGACCTGATGCTCGAGGTGTTCGGCGAGCAGCGCGGCTGCCTGATGTTCCGCAAAGTCGCCCCGTGGTACGCCAAGCGCTTCGGCCCGGTGAAACCGTTCAACAAAGCCGTCGTGCTGATCTCGACGCGGGAGGATTTCGAGTCCGCGCTGGCCGGCTACCTCGACTGGCGGCAGCAATTCACCGACGGCGACGGGAAACTCACCGAGCGCTACCGGCAAAATCCGCTCGTGCCGTCGTTCATGCAGGACGACGAACCAGCCGTGGCCAAGCGCAAAGCCATCCCCGTCCCCAAAGGCCCCATCGAAACCTGGTAACCAAGCGCTTGGCCAGGGCAGGCACGAAAAAACCCGCTGGCCAATCGCTTGGCCAACGGGTTGGGAAATCTCATCGCTCAACTATTCCTCACGCGAGGGACGATCCTTGGCTTCGTCATCGCCACGGGGGCGTCGTCGGGTCGGTCGTTCACCTTCGCCGCGCTGCGCCGGTCGGCGATCCGGCCGTTCATCGCCCTCAAATGAGGGACGGCCTTGTGGCCCGCCGCGACCCCCACGTCCTCCGCCGAAACCACCACGGCCACCCGGCCCGCCCGGCCCGCCGAAGCTTGGACGCAACTCGTCTTCGGTCAACTTGCCATCCTTATTCTTGTCAAGCTTCTTGAGGGCTGCAACGGCACCCTTAATCTCCTCAGAGGAAATCTCACCGTTGCCATCACTGTCCAGCGCGGCCATCACAGGGAACATCCGCAGAAAACCACCTGGGCCTCCCTGACCACCGCGGCCACCGAACTGTGATCCACGCGAACCACGCTCACGACCAGATCCGGACGGACGTTGACGACGCTCGGCACCCTGACCCCGTTCACGGCTCTGTTCACCAGCCGCTCCGGACGGGCGTTGACGACGCTCGGCACCCTGACCCCGTTCGCGACGCTGTTCACCAGCCGCTCCGGACGGGCGTTCACGACGCTCGGCGCCCTGACCCCGTTCGCGACGCTGTTCACCAGCCGCTCCGGACGGGCGTTCACGACGCTGAGCACCTTCACCCTGTTCACGCCCACCGCGTTCCTGCGCGATTGCATCACCTGCCATCATGCCAAAACATGTGACAGCCATTACTAGTTCATATGTCATCTTTTTCATAACACCAAATCAATGGTCTGCTTCAAAGATACGATCCACTCTTCATGCTGGTTACAATTTTAGTACACCCAGGGGCGAGCCTGTTTGATGGAGAGCACACCGTCCTTGGTAACTTTGTACTCAATCTCCATCGCGAACTTTTTGTCGTTCAGCGACTTGCCGTAAAGCTTGGCAAACCGGCTGTGAATCTTGCCGAGGAATTCGTTCATCTGTGTTAGTAGCTTTTCGCTGAGCAGCAACTCGTCGCCCTTGGCCAAGCTGGAGCGGCGCATGACCTTGTGTTCGTTTGGGCGCCACCAGTTGAGCAGCAACTCCTCGGGGATCGAATCGGCGCCCGGGTTGGTCACGAGATCCTCGCCCACCTGGGTGTTGAGATAATAGTTGCCCTTAGTCTGGTACAGGATGTCATCCGTCACCGCCACGCCGTTGGCGGCCTCGTCGGAAAAGTTCGGATGCACCAACACGCCCATCGCGGTCGTGAAATGGTCGATCCGGTAAAACTCGCGTTCCTCGAACGCGCGGAAATTCCACAGGCTTGCGTACACCTGCTTGATCGACTTGGCCAAGTGGCCCTCGTCCGGCTTATGAGTGAACGAGTCGTACAGGCCGGCACCGCTGAAGTCGGGGAGATCCTCGTTATTGGTGCTTGAGCGGCAGCGAATCCCTTGGCCGTTGGCGAAGGACTGCTGCAGCTTGGCCAAGTCTCCCATCATCCAACCGGGCATGCTGCCGGACTTGACGAGTTTACGGAACGCCTTGAGCTTTTTGATCTGTTCGTCGCGGTTTTTCTTGAACGACTCGGTGCCCAACATTGCACGGGCCTTGTCGTACAGGCCATTGTGTTTCATGAAGGCATCGTAAAAATGAAACGGCACGGCGTGGCCGCTGGGCACGGTGCCCTCGGGCAGGTTCAGCGTGTGCAGCGTGGCCAGGTTGGTGGCTTTGACACCGAACACGGCGGAGTCGTCGAAGCCAATTTCATCCAGCGGCTTGATCTCTTTCACCGACAAGTCGCGCTTCGGCGTCTGCGGCTTGGCCGGGCGGATGGCGGCAAAATGTTTGTCCACCTCAGCCTGCGTCGCCTCCCGGAGTTCGTAGCCGTTGGCGTTGACTTTGTAGTAAACAAACTTGCCAATCAGCGAAGTGATCGCCCTGTTTTCCGCTGCGCCGGTGATGAACGCGTTCGGGACGCTGTCCTGAATCGCTCGCAGGTTGACGTGCGAGAGAGGCGTCTGCCGGACGGCGGTGATCACGCCGGCGACTCGCGGCATTTCGTTGGGCAGCGTCCTGTAAATGACCACGTCACGGGCGCTCGGCAACTCGCCGGTTTCCATCAGTCGCAACCGGCCGAACGACTCCTGCGCGTTGAGCGGCAGGAAGCCGATGTCGCTCTCAAGATCCTCGTCGAGCACCACGGGAAATTCGGCGGCATCGTACA
>CAUZVJ010000259.1:0-3677 GCA_963583225.1 Verrucomicrobiia bacterium | reverse complement strand
TCCTCGCCGTCTAAAGCACCCTGAGAACTGGCCTGAACGATCGGGGTTTCCTTGTCGAAATCGTATTTCTCCAGCAGATCCTTGATCTCCTCCTCAACGAGCATCAGCATCTCCTCGTCGTCAACCAGATCACACTTGTTCAGGCAGACCACGATGGCGGGCACGCCCACCTGCTTGGCCAGCAGCACGTGCTCCTTGGTCTGGGGCATCGGGCCTTGTGAGGCATCCACCACAAGAATGGCACCGTCCATCTGGGCCGCACCCGTGATCATGTTTTTCACGTAGTCGGCGTGGCCCGGACAGTCAACGTGAGCGTAGTGACGCTTATCACTTTCGTACTCCACGTGCGACACCGCGATGGTCACTGTCTTGGATGCATCACGGACGGTACCGCCCTTGGTGATGTCGGCGTACGAAATGGGGGTCGCCAATCCCTTCTTGGCCTGCACATCCACGATGGCTGCCGTGAGGGTCGATTTACCATGGTCAACATGACCAATGGTACCAATGTTTACATGGGGTTTTACGCGTTGAAACTCTTCTTTTGCCATTCGATTATTTCTTGTTGGTTAGTTCGTTCTGTTTTGTTCTGAACAAATTCTCTCTCTGGTGGAGCCCATGACCAGGTTTGAACTGGTGACCTCATCCTTACCAAGGACGTGCTCTACCAACTGAGCTACATGGGCATCAAGCGATTCAGCCGCCTACCATTCAAGCCCGCCTGAAACACCAATAACTCATTTGCCTCCACCTGTATCCTGTAAACAACTGGAGGCCAATGATTTAGCGATTGTTTTGCGCCCCAAAAGGGAAGAGAATTTAGATGCCTATTACCCCCTAGTCAACGATTTTTTTTGAAATAACTCGAAAAAAATCGCTCAAGCCGGTTTTTTGATGTTCACCCAAGCGTGAACGTGCGGGTCGCCCCGGAAAAACCACAGGCAATTCGGCCCCTCGATTTGCCAGACATCCCAAACTTTGTCGTTGCCAATGTCGTGATTCTTGTAAAAAGCCAAGTGCAAGTGGTCAAAACCGCCCGCATCGACCATTTTCAACGCCTCTTTGGCATCTTTTTCCCGGAACATCGCCAGCAAATCAGCCATGGTTTTGCGCACTTGGCCTTTTTGGTCGCTGCTTAATGCCGACATCGGGATCCCCGGCAAACCCTCCTTTTTGCCGCTCAACGCCACGGTCTTGGTTCCCCGCTCCCCTCGGCTTTTGCCCAATAGGGCCATTTTCCGCTGTTTGCCATCCATCATCGCAAACACTTTGTTGGCCTGCTTGGCCTGATACCAATAGACATTGCCGGGATGATCCGGCGCCTCGTTAAAAGCCCGCGCGGCGTGTCCGTAAAAAATCGGCCCACCAAACGCCTCCCCCTCCACCGAGTCGCCGTCGCAGCGGCGGGTGCAGTGCCGGCCGGTCAACACGAACTCAAATTTGCCGGTGTTCGGCTCGCCAAACAACGCCACCGACGTGCTCTCGAATCCTTCCTCCCCGGAATCGTGCCGCACTTGGCCAAGCACCGTCTCGGCGTATTCCTCGCTGTGCAGTTTCAGAAAAATCTCCTTCACGAGCGCTTGTTGCTCCTTGGTGAAAATCTCGCCGATGCTCTTTTTTGTGATGTGCCAATTGTTGTCAACCTTCTCGCGCAACGGATGCTCGAACGGAAAAGCCACGACTTTTTTCTGCCGTTCGTTGAGGCTGCCGTACAACTGGGCCACCAGCGTTTCGGAGTCGGCCTTCTTTTTCGCCGCCTGGCCAAGCGGCGCCGCGGCCAGGGCGGCGGAGCCAAGCGCGGTGGTCTTCACAAAACGCCGCCGATCCATCGCCGACAGGCAGTCCGGGCATTCGTTGAGGATTTCAATTTTCATGGTTTTTTTAATAGTGACTCTGCGTAGGGCGAAATCTCGCACATCCCTTGGCCAAGTCAACCCGCAATTGCCCCGCTTGGCCAAGCGGACATTTTCCTGTTTGCGCCGCCGGTTGCCAATGGCACACTCCCCCCACCCCGTTCGCATCTGGCTCGGGGCAACCAATTATCAAATGGACAACGTACGCATCGGCATCGTCGGCTTGGGGAACATCGGGCAAATTCACGTCAGCAACCTACTCGAAGGCAAAGTGCCACGCGGCGTCTTGACAGCCGTGGCTGATGCCTTCCCCGACAAACTGCCCGACTACGAGGCCAAGGGGCTAAAGACATTCACCAGCGGCGAGGCACTGATCGCCTCCGGCGAGATCGATGCGTTGATGATTGCCACGCCGCATTTTCAACACACCACGCTTGGCATCGCAGCGCTCGAGGCCGGTCTGCACATCATGGTGGAAAAACCGATCTCCGCGCACAAGGCCGACGCCGAGCGCCTCATCGCTGCCGCCGAGACGCGACCGGAGTTGACCTTCTCCGGCATGTTCCAAATGCGCGTCGAGCCGCGCTACCAAAAAATCCGCGAACTCGTGCAGGGCGGCGAACTGGGAGACTTGATCCGCGTCATTTGGATAATGACCGACTGGTTCCGCGCCGAGGCGTACTACCAAAGCAGCGACTGGCGCGCCACGTGGAAGGGCGAGGGCGGCGGCGTGTTGCTCAACCAATGCCTCCACCAACTCGACGCCCTCCAATGGATCGTCGGCATGCCGTCCAAAGTGCAGAGCCACGTCGGCATCGGCAGACATCACGACATCGAGGTGGAGGACGACGTGACCTGTTACCTCGAATACGCCAACGGCGCGAGCGGCGCATTCATCACCTCCACCGGCGAGACACCCGGCAGCAATCGTTTTGAAATCGCCGGCACCAAGGGCCGCGTCTTGCTGGAGAACGACAAGCTCATCGTCACGCGCAACAAAGTCGGCTCCGACGAATGGAGTCGCACTTCGAAGATCGGCTTCCAGCAACCGGAAACGACCGTGGAGGAAATCCCCATCCCCGGCGCAGAGAACACTCACGCGCAGCTCGTCGCCAATTTCGTCAACGCCATCCTCGACGGCGAACCCCTCATCGCCCCCGGCGCAAGCGGCATCGGCTCCGTCGAGTTGGCCAACGTGATGGTCTATTCCGGCCTGCTTGGCCAAGCGATCGACCTCCCGATGGACGGCGCCGCATGGGAAGCCAAGCTTAACAACCTCATCGCCAACTCCACCCACGAGAAGCAAACAATCGAAGTCAGCAACGAAGATTTCACCGCCAGCTTTCGTAAATAATTTCAAGGAGAAAAAATCATGGAACTAATGGGAATCGCAGACGAGGCTTCGCCCTCGATAGACGGGCAAATCCGAGCCACAAAAGAACTCGGCTGGAAATCGATCGAGGCTCGCTTCGTCGAGGTTGACGGCTTCGAGAAAGGCAGCATCCACGACATCCCGGACGCGGCGTTCGACATCGTCGCCGCCAAGCTCGAGGATGCCGGCGTCGGCATTTACGCCTTCGGCTCGACCATTTGCAACTGGGCCAAGACCATCGACACGCTGTGGGACGTCACCGTCGCCGAGATCGACCGCGCCATACCTCGCATGCAGCGACTCGGCACCAAGTACGTTCGCATCATGAGTTTCAAGCCGCCCGACAACGCCGACAAAACGCCCGAGCTCGTCTTCGAGCGACTGCGCGAAGTCACCCAGCGCTTCCTCGACGAGGGTCTGCAGCCGGTTCACGAAAACTGCATGAACCACGG
>CAUZVJ010000258.1:0-3688 GCA_963583225.1 Verrucomicrobiia bacterium | reverse complement strand
AATTTGTCTGTGAATACCCTTCGTTTTCTTCCCATTTGTTTGCGCCCTTTCGTACCATTTTTGGGACGCAGTTTCCTCTTAAGCCTGTGGTCCTAAAATCGGGGTTAACCGCAGTTGCAGCCGTGGCAGCTCTCACTGCGACCGGGCTGCCCGTCGAGTTCCCATTCCGTGCCGCAGTTGTGACAATGCCGGTTCATCGCTGGCAGCTATTTGCCGGCCGCTTGGCCAAGCGCTTGGCTGGGCCGGGCATGGGTATCCGCCGCTTGGCCAAGCGCCTGGCGGATTTGTTCGGCGGCGCTGGCCCCGGTGAGGCCGTGTTTGTCACGCAGATAAGCGACCGATGAAGCGTGCTCGATGAACTGGTCCGGCCAGCCGATGCGCACCACCGGTGTGCCGATGCCGCATTCGGCCAAGTGGTTGCGCACGATGCTGCCGTAGCCGCCCTGGAGCACATGATCCTCGATGGTGACAACCACCTCTGCGGCCTCCGCAAAAAACTCAGTCGTGCCCTCATCGATCGGCTTGGTGAAACGCGGATTGATGATCGCGGCATCGATGTTTTCCGCGCCGAGTTCCTCGATGGCGGCGTCGGCGATGGCGCGCATCGGGCCAAGCGCAAAGAACGCCACCTTTGGCTTGTCGTTGTTTGAAAAATTTTGCAGCACCTCGGCTTTCCCGATCTCGATCAGCGCCGGCTGTTCCTTCACAGCGACGCCTTCGCCGTTGCCGCGCGGGTAGCGGATGAAGGCCGGCTGGTTTTGGTGTGTGGCGGTGAACATCATGTCGGCCAACTCGTCCTCGTTGCCGGGTGCCATCGCGATGATGCCGGGCACGCAGTTGAGGTAGGCGATGTCGAACAACCCGTGATGCGTCGGCCCGTCGTTGGCCGAGAGGCCGGCGCGATCCATGCAGAAGGTTACCGGCAGATTTTGCAGCGCGACGTCGTGGATGATCATGTCGTACGCACGCTGCAGGAAGGTCGAGTAAATGGCGCACACCGGCCGGTAACCCATCGTGGCCATGCCGGCGGCAAACAGCACGCCGTGCTCCTCGGCGATGCCAACGTCGAAGTAGCGTTCCGGCATCGCTTTCTCAAGCGCCCCGAGGCCGGTGCCGCTGGGCATCGCGGCGGTGATGCCGACGACCGAGGTGTCCTTTTGGCAAAGCTTGACCATGGTTTGCCCAAAAACATCCTGATATTTCGGCGGTATGCCGGGCTTGGGGGGGAGGCTCTCGCCGGTGGCCGGGTTGTACGGGCCGGTGCCGTGAAATTTCTCCGGGTGATCCAGGGCAGCGTTGAAGCCTTTGCCCTTTTTGGTGATGACGTGGATGACGATCGGCTGGTCGCACGTTTTGGCGAACTCAAGCGTCTCGATTAGCAGCGGCAGGTCATGCCCGTCAATCGGGCCGAGGTAGCGGACGCCGAACTCCTCGAAGACCAGGCTGCTGCCAAAGCCGCCGCGTCCATCGGCGTCCAGCGTCTCTTTGTTATGCTCCAGCACCGCCTGGGTGACGGTACCCTTGAGAGCTTCCTGCCCCTTGAGGCCCAGCCGCAGCGCCAGTTTGCCGGTGGGCATCTTGGCGATGAACTTCTGCAAATCGCGGGTGATCTTGTTGTAGCCAGGGTTGGTGATCAGCTTGTTGAGGTAGGTCGAGATGGCGCCGACGTTCTTGGCGATCGACCACTCGTTGTCGTTGAGGATGCCGATGAATTTTTTTGTCGTGTGCGCGATGTTGTTCAGCGCCTCAAACGAGATGCCGTTGGTCAATGCCGCGTCGCCAAAGACGCAGACGACATTCTCGTCGCTGCCGCGCTGGTCGCGCGCGGCGGCCATGCCCAGCGCCGCCGACAGCGACGTGCCGGCGTGGCCGGCACCGTAGCAGTCATGCTCGCTCTCGGTTCGCAGCGCGAAGCCGTTCAGCCCGTCGGTGGTGCGGATGGTGCGAAAGCGCTCCTTCCGGCCGGTGAGCAATTTGTGCACATAGCTTTGGTGGCTGACATCCCAGACGAACTTGTCCTTCGGCGTCTCGAACACGCGGTGCATCGCGAGCGTCAACTCCACCACGCCAAGGTTAGGGCCGAGGTGCCCGCCGTGCTTGGCCAAGCCGTTGATCAACTCCTCGCGCAATTCCTCCGCAAGTTTTCCGAGTTGCTTGACCGTCAACTTTTTGACGTGGGCCGGGTGGTCCACCATGTCGAGGTAGCGGTTTGGAGTTTCGACTTTTGCCATGTTAAAATTCAACTGAGTCATCATCGACGAGCTCGTCTTCGCCGTTGGCGTTGGGTTGCAGTTTTTGGATTTTCAATTCGGCTGCCTCGAGCTTTGCTTGGCAGCCCTTGGCCAGGCGCGTGCCTTCCTCGTAGCGCTCGAGCAGTTTCTCAAGCGGCAAATCGTCGCCCTCCATTTCCTCGACGATTCCCTCAAGTTTTTTCAATCCCTCCTCAAAGGGCACTTCGCCGGTTGTCTTGTCTGTTTTTTTCGCAGCCACGCAAACGGCAAGCTAAAGCAGCTTGGCCAAGCGGACAAGCGGTTTGGCTCAAGCGAGGACGTTTTGCACTACTTGGCCGTGCACATCGGTCAGGCGATGGTGGCGGCCCTGAAACTTGTAGGTCAATTGCTCATGGTCGATGCCGAGCAGATGCAGGATCGTGGCCTGAAAATCGTGCACGTGTACCGGGTCGCGGGTGACGTTGTAGGCGAAGTCGTCTGTCTCGCCGTGAATAAAACCGGGCTTCACGCCGGCTCCGGCCATCCAAACCGTGAAGGCGCGTCCGTGGTGGTCGCGGCCGTACTTGGGCGAGTCCACCTCTCCCTGCACATACGGCGTGCGGCCGAATTCCCCGGCCCAAATCACCAGCGTGTCCTCCAGCAGGCCGCGCGAGCGCAAGTCCTGGACAAGCGCCCCGGAGGCCATGTCGGTGTCGTCGCACTGCATTCGCAGTTGCTGCGACAAACTCCCGTGCGTGTCCCAGCCGACATGGAACAACTGGATGAAGCGCACGCCGCGCTCGGCCAGGCGGCGGGCGAGAATGCAGTTCGCCGCGTACGTGCCGGGCGTGCGTGAGTGCTTGCCATAAAGGTCGAAGATGTGATCCGGCTCGTCGCTCAGGTCGGTCAACTCCGGCACACTCATCTGCATGCGGTACGCCATCTCGTATTGCGAAATGCGCGTGTTGATCTCCGGATCGCCGACTTCGCGGAACTTCATCTCGTTGAGCTTGGCCAAGTCGTCCAGTTGGCCGCGCCGCACTTCGCGGCTGACGCCTTTCGGGTTGGACAGATACAGCACCGGCTCGCCCGCAGTGCGGAACTTCACCCCCTGCAAACGTGACGGCAAAAAACCGGAGCCGTAATAATAGTCGAACAGCAACTGCCCGCACGTGCCGTGCTGGTCGCGCGACATCATCACCACGTAGCCGGGCAACTCCTCCGACACGCTGCCGAGACCGTAGTTCAGCCAGGCGCCCATGCTTGGCCGGCCGGGAATCTGGCTACCGGTCATGAACAGCGTCATGCCGGGCGAGTGGTTGATCGCCTCGGTGTGCATCGACTTGATGAAACAAATCTCGTCCGCCACCGCGCCGATGCCCGGCAGCAGTTCGCTGAGCCAGGCGCCGCTCTGCCCGTGCCGGCTGAACGTGAACTCCGTCGGCTGGATCGCCAGCTTTTGCTTGGCGGTCATCGTC
>CAUZVJ010000257.1:0-3705 GCA_963583225.1 Verrucomicrobiia bacterium | reverse complement strand
CGCAAACTTGGCAGGGCGGCTTGGTGCCTGGGTTCGGCGATGAGGTTGTGCAGGCAGTCCGGGTCGTTGGCCACGTCGTACAGTTCCTCAGGTACCCGGTGCTTGTACAGGTCCAGCCGCTTGGCCAGTCGCTTGTCCTGCTTGGCCAAGGCGACCAGACGACGGTAGGTCACGGTGCCTGTGGTCGCGGTGGCGAACACGCGCTCGCTGTTGGACCAAGGGTTGAAGATGTAGAGATACCGCTTGGTCTGAACCGCCCGCATGGGGTCGCGTGAGGCACCGGCATTCTCGTTGTACTCCTTGAAGACGTGATCACGGCTGATTTGTGTTTTACCACGAATCAATGGAAGAAACGACCGGCCATCAAGCCTGGCGGGATGCTTGGCTCCAACGATGTCCAGCAGGGTTGGCAGCATGTCCACGGCGGAAATCATGTGCTTGCGGTCGGTCGCCCCGGCGCGGGTCACTCCCGGCCAGCGCACCATCCACGGGGTGTGCGTGCTGTGGTGGTACAATTGCGTTTTGGCGAACGGCAGCGGCATGCCGTGGTCGGACAGGAACATCACCACTGTGTTGTTGGCTTCGCCACTGGCCTCAAGCGCTTGCAGTATTTCTCCCACGCAATCGTCGGCACGCCGCACGCTGGAATAATAAAGGGCCAACTCCTCGCGAACCTGGGGATCGTCAAAAAGAAACCCCGGCACCGGCACCTCGTCAGCGGTAAAGATGCGCGACGGCACATGGACATCTTTGCCGCCCCCCTTGGCCTTGCTCCAGAATGGCTTGTGCGGATCCGAGACGTTGACCGAAAGGCAGAACGGTTTTCCTGCCGCCTTGGCCCTGGCGATGCCGTGTGCGGTGGAGATGCCGTAGGATCGCGCATCCTTGATGTGTGCGCTCGTTCCATCCGGCAGCGTGTCGAGAATGGTGTCCCATGCATACGGTTCGTACGGCGTGGAATGGGTGACCTTACCGCGAATGCCGGTGAAGTAGCCGGCGTCCTTCATCAAATCCACCATGTGCGGCCAGCCGGGGTTCTCAACCGGATAAAACCCCTCAACCTTGTTGTTGTGCGAGATCAACCCGGAGAACATGACATTACGACCGGGCATGCAGTTGCCCACCGTCACGTGCGCATGCGCAAAACTCAGGCTCTGCCCGGCCAAGCGATCGATGTTCGGCGTGGTGCCGGGCAGTTCGCAGCCGAAAGCACCGACGGAGTCGGCGTTCATGTCGTCCACCGTGATAAGCAGAACATTCACCGGCGCCGCCCGGAGCGAGACCGCGCAAACCAATAAAATGAAGAGCAATCGTTTCATGCGATTAGTTCGTTGATGACCTAGCCCCCGATCTGGCTGAGTTGCTTGAAGCGGCCACCGTGAAAGTAGGTGAGCTTGTTGTCGTCCAGACCGAGCAGGCGCAGGAGAGTCACGTGCAGGTCGCGGATAGGATGCACGACATCCACTGCCGTGTCACCCATTTCGTCAGTAGCACTGACGGTTGCCCCCCGGTTCACGCCGCCGCCGGCCAGCCAAAGCGCCACTCCGCGCTGAGTTTGTCGTTTTCCTTCGGCGGCATCGCCGCCCAGTCGTCGTCGTACTCACGCGTGGCAGCCGGATAGAGCGGGCTTTGCAGCGGCTCGCCCGGAACGATCGAAGGTCGCCCTCTTTCTCCCCCCTCGAGCAAGGAGGCGCGGGTGCGCATGTCGAAATCTCCCTTCAGTTTTTCGGGATTCTCGCCGTTGCAGACGATGCACCTTGCCTTGAAAAGCGGCAGCACCTTGCGCGCAAACAGCACATCGGCCGGCGGCGCCTCGCCCGCCCTGGCCGTGACGCTCAGCGCTAGCAAAAAAACAACTGGTAAACTCCTGATGACAATTCGACGCATGTGCCCTCCGGTGAAGGCACGGGTATAAAACAACAGGAACAAATGGCAACTTTTTTCGGTCTACTCGACCGGTTTTATGGAGATGATACCGGACTTGTTGCCGAGGATATCGCGGCATTGGAGGCGAATAAAAACCGGCGTTTGGCCGACGGACAACTCGGCGCGGCGTGCGTGCGGTTCGATCTGTTCCAACCGAAACAGCGGCTCGCCTTTGCCGGATGGATTATCGTAGCCGGTGATCGTGTAAGCGAATTGCGGCAATGTCTGCGGATCTCTCTCCCATGTGAGCACAAGTTTGCCCCGCTTGGACAAGCGCAACTTGGCGGACTTAAGCTTGATCGGCTCGTAGCCCGGCTTAGTTTCTTTTCGGTTGATGCTGTGCTGCGACGGGTTGGTCGCGCTTGGTTGGGTGTCCCGGCCGCCAGCGGTCATGAAATAAAACTGACCGACGCCCTCGCCGCCAATGCCGCCATCCCAGTTCGTTTTGAAATTGAACGAGCGTTTCCCCGGCACGAGATCCCAGCGGTTCACCGAGTAGCGACCGCCGCCGAACGCGTACCATTGGCCGTCAAGTTTGCGCTTCCAACCGCCCCGCAGATTTGTCGTTCGCGGTTCGCTGCCGGTGTTGAGCCAGTCCTCGATAAACGCATCCGTGCCTCCCTTGAAAAACGCCTCTTTCGCAGCGACATCCATCGTCACCAAATGCGTCCATTGGCCCGTCTTTCCCGAGCGCACCCAGTAGCCGTAAAACGTGTGCTCACCGACCGGCCAAGCGCGGGCAACCAGCGTGTACCAACTGTCCGTTTCCCAGCCCAACTCGAAGTTCCACGACTTGAGGCCGGTACCCTCGCCGCCGAACTTTTGCGTCAACGTCTCCGCGCCCCGGTACACGGCACGAATCGGCGCGGTGTGCGCCTTGTGATCCCAAATGGAAAAAATGTAAATGTGCCCCTTCGGATGCGACTGAATCCCCGCGTAGCCGGTCGCCCCGCCCCTCCAGCCAAGCGCCTCGTAATAAGTGTACATCGCCTCGCCCGACTTGGGCACACGTACTTCGTTGATGACGATGTCGCCGTCGAAGCGGTCATCAAAAACAAAGTGCGACGACGGCGCAGAATTTTGTGCAACAACCGCCGAAGCGGCAAGCAGCAGAGAGAATGCGAAGGTGCGTTTGTCCATTTATTGGCGATCAAAAAGTGGCTTCCAACATTAGTTTCCGGAGCGTCCGGCGAGACGCCGGACGCAACACGCGGGACGCATGTGCTCCCCGTCTCACGCGCAGTTTGTAACAAAACAGGCCGGGCTTGGAAGCCCGGCCTGTGTGAATTTTTAACTGGATCACTTACCCGCTCTTACGGATGCACCAGCCGGTAAAAGCGTGCGCCGCTCATGGCGGGAGTCACTTTGATGACTAGTTTACCGTCCTCGACGGTGGCCTCCGCGCCGGCGTCCTGCCAGGGGCCGGTCACTTTTTCCGCGTACTGTGTCACCCAGCCGGTCTCGTCTGCAGACCAGCTCAGCGTGAGCGAGGAGTCCGCCCCTTGGCCAAGCGCCATGCTGATCAGCACAGCCGGTTCTTCCGGACCGGGCAACTCGACCTCGGTGCCCTTGCCTTTGAGCAAGCGCACGTCGTCGAGCAGGACCGTGTTATCCCCGGCGGCAGTCTGTGCAAAGGCGATATCGGCCACGTCCGAGTCGGCAGTGAAGTTGTACACGAACACGTAGTACGGCTCGGCATCGCCCACCGGGTTGACCTCGTACTCAAGCGCGGTCTCGCCGTTCACGCTCACGTTGAGAGTGGGCCTGTTGCCGCTGCGA
>CAUZVJ010000256.1:0-3706 GCA_963583225.1 Verrucomicrobiia bacterium | reverse complement strand
GTGCCCTCGGCGGCATCGACCACGACGACTTCCGGCTCGGGCGGCTCCGGCATATCTCCCGGCTCGGTGGTTTTTTCCGGCTCGGACTTGGCCTCGGCGACCTCTTCCGGCTCAGGGGTGGCTTCCGTCGGCTTGGCTTCGGGGGTCTCTTTTGGCTCTTCGGTTTTGGTTACCTCGGCCGGCTTGGCCTCGGGGGTTTCCTCCGGCTTCGTCTCTTCGGCGGCTTGGCCAAGCGTGATGAACTTGGCGGCGACGTAGGCGTGCGCGCCGACGGGATGCTCGATTTCGATCCAGTCGCCGGCGGTGCGTTTTTCCTTCACGGCATCGCCCTTGGCCAAGCGGCCGATGATGCTGAAACGCTCGCTGCCTCCGGCGCGGACGTTGAGTTTTTTGGCTGTCACTTTGCCGTCTTTGACGAAGCTCATGTGCACCCACGTCTGCCCGGCAGCCGGCATGGCGATCCTGAGCCAGTCAGTCGGCTCGCCCTTGCGCGGCGGGGCGACGGTGACTTTGGCGAGCACGGTCACTTGGTCGCCTTTGCGGAGTTGGGTGACGCGTTCGCCGATGAGGCTGGCACGGGCGCGGACGTTGACGCGGTCGGCCGAGACGGTGCCCGGCTCGGGGGGGTTGATTTCGCTGACGACGTTTTTCGCGCTCAAGCCTGAAACGGCAACCAGCAGCGTCAGCGCGGGGATGAGGAAACTGCCAAGTGGTTTCATGGAGGCGGAGTGTGAAAGGTCGCTCCGCCGGTGTCAATTCCGCCGAGGGAGTCGCGGAGTTTTTCCGCGCGGCTTGAGGCACGCGGCGACCTCGGCACGGTTGAGCATGCGCCACTTGCCGAGCGGCAGTTCGCCCAATCTCACCGGCCCGACCGCCACCCGTTGCAGGCGCAACACACGGAAGCCAAGCGCTTTAAACATCCGGCGCACCTCGCGGTTTTTGCCTTCGGCTAGCACGAGCTCCGCCTCGCTGCGGGTGTTGTTGGCGGAGATCAGGCGGGCGCTTTTGGCTTTCAAAAAATCTCCCTTGTCGCGCAGGCCGAGCGTGAGCTGCTTCAGCGTCTCCAGCTCGAGCCGCTTGGCCACGGTCACGCGGTACGTCTTGAGCAGGCCGTGGCTCGGGTGCGCCACTTTTTGGCAAAACTCGCCGTCGTTGGTCAGCAGGATCAGCCCCTCGCTGTCGGCGTCGAGCCGGCCGATGGTGAAGAGGTGCCCCCAGTCCGCCGGCAACAGGTCGAACACCGTCCGGCGATCGTGCGTGTCGTGGCGAGTGCAGAGAAACTTGGGCGGCTTGTTGAGAGCGACGAAGCGCTTGGCCTTGGCGCGAATCGGGCGGCCGTCGAGTGCGACCTCGTCCTTGGCGGGATCAACCTTGGTGCCGAGCAGCCGAACGACTTGGCCGGCGACGGTGACGCGCCCGGCGAGGATCAGTTTTTCGCCTTCACGGCGCGAGGCGACCCCGGCCTCGGAGAGAAATTTTTGCAATCGAACCATCACCACAGAGGACGGAAGTGCGGTGCGGTCAGTGGAGGGAGAACAACGGAACCGGGGACGATTATTCCTCCGGCTTGGTCTTTTTCAGGCCGGTGATGCGGTCGCCTTCCTTGAGTTCGCCGCGTTTGCGGAGCAGCTCCACGCGCTCATAACGGGTGAGCACAGTGCGCTTGGCTTCAGCGGCACCACCGACTTTCAGGCTGGGATGTTGTGACATTTTCTTAAAAAATAAACGATTTGGAGTCCCTCCGCCGGGAAGCGGGCGCGGGAAACTACCACACCCCACCCCGATTGCAACCGGATATTTTGGACCAACAGCGCTGTCGCATGTCCGCTTGGCCAAGCGCTTAGTTGAGTTCGCCGGGGGGGATCTCGTTGAGCGTGTAGTAGCCGACCGGGTGCAGGATCGGCAGGCCCTTGGCCGAGCGCACTCCCTCGGCGTGCAATTCGTGGACGTGGCCTTGGATGAGTTTGTCCACGGTCACGCGCACGGTCTTCGGGTTTTTCATTTCTGCGGCAATAATTTTTTGCGTCGCTTGATCGACGACGGGACTGCCGTAGTCGGCACGGTAAATGTAGGTGTAGGCGCTCATGCTGTACGAGGCGGGGTCGGTGGCGGTGATGGCGTCCACTTCGTGGGTGAAGGTCAGCTCGAAGCCGTCCGGCTTGGCCCGCATTTCGTGAATCTCGAATGGCACTTTGCCGGTCCACGTGACGCGGTCGAGCGCGAACGGCTTGCCGCCCTTGGCGCCCCAGCCGCGTTCGGTGCCTCCGACGAAGAGTGTGCCGTTGGGCTGCATTTGGGCGGCGATGTTGCCGGAGCCGAAGCCTTTCAAAAACGAAAACGCCGCGCCCTGAAACACGCCGTTGACCTTCTCGATAAAGGTGCGGTTGAGCACGGAGTAGGTCTGGTCGCAGACGAGCAACTGGTTTTTGAACGGGCCAAATTTGCCGTTGCTGTCGTAGGTAAAACCGGCGGTGGAATTGCCCAGCACGCTGTGCGGAAAAACGATGGCGGGCGGAACGAGCTCGGCGATTTTTGGCCGCTCGGCCACCCAGCGGCTGTTGGTCTTGGGCTGTTTTGGGCGCTTGCCCATCGACGTTTTCGCCGCCATAAGGTCGTACCATCGAAAGCCGCCCGGGTGGCCCTGAAACGATCCGTACGTCAGCGGCTTAAGTGAGCTTGAGCCGTTCCACGGGCCTTGGTTGTCGGCATAAAAAACGTTGCCAAAAGGGTCGAAGCCGATCCCGCCGGGGGAGCGGATGCCGCTGGCGGTCGGGATGAGTTTGCCGTCTTTTGTCACGCGCACGCACCAGCCCCGATAATCGATGTCGCTGTTGAATGAGCCGGTGAGACAGAGAACGATCCACGTGTCGCCGTTGGCGTCGGGCCGGGTGCCGAAGGCGTATTCGTGATAGTCGCCGGTGATGCCCCAGCCGTCGTTGACCGTCTCGAAAATATCGGCGCGTCCGTCGCCATTGACGTCCTTTATGCGAGTCAACTCGCCGCGCTGAGTGCAGTAGAGCCAGCCGCCGGTGAAGGCGAGACTGAGCGGCTCGTGCAGGCCTTCGGCGTACAGGCTCCATTCAACTTTTGCCGGGTCGCCGTACGGGTTGCTGAGCATGTAAATGTCGCCGCGTCGGCTGCAGATGGCGAGTTTGCCGTCGGGCATCATCTCGATGCCGCTGGTCTCCATCACGATGCCGTCGGGAATCGGGAAGGCGTCTATTGTGTAGTAGTCGGACTCGACCGGGTCGGCGGCCGCTTGGCCAAGCGCGAGGCTGGCGAGCAGCGAGAGGCGTGTCAGTTGTTTTATCATTTTCAAAAATCTCCGGGGCGGGTGGGTTACAGTTTCCATTCGTACTGCTGCTGGAAGGTCGCTTGGCCAGCGACGTCGAGCTTGATGAGTAATTCCTGCCGACCGCCGTTGTCGCGAATGATGGGCTTGCTCTTTAATCCGGGGAAGCTCACGCGCAGCATCGAGTCGCCGATGTTGTAGCCGCCGTTTTCCTCGGTGATGGTTTTGGCGGCGGCGGCGAGGTACCAGACTTCGCCCGTGCCGTTGACGCCGAGCATGCGGATAATCGACGGCAGGGTGCCCTGCCTCGGAACGATGAAGTCGACCACCTTGAGCCGTTCGCCGATCTCGTACATGAACACCGGCCGGCGTTTCTCGACGAGTTGATAGCCACGAAACTGGAGGCCCTTGGCT
>CAUZVJ010000255.1:0-3722 GCA_963583225.1 Verrucomicrobiia bacterium | reverse complement strand
GCAGCGCGAGTTGTCTCCTGATTTCATCTGCGTGAACCAGTTTTTCCCCACGCAGGTTCCGCTGGCCGAGGCGGCGGTGGTCAATGTCTGTCGGACGATGTTCGAGTCCGACCGCATTCCCACCGAGTGGGTCAGTGCCTGCAATGAGTACGATTTTGTCTGGGTGCCGTCTGAGTTTCATGTAACGACGTTTGCACGATCCGGGGTTGAGGAGGCCAAGCTGAGAATCCTGCCGGAAGCCATTGACGCGGAGTTGTACCGACAAAAGGCATCGCCTTTGTGGGCCAAGGATGATGCAGGTTTTTCATTTCTTTCGACGTTTGTTTGGCAACCGAGAAAGGCTTGGGACATTTTGCTTGAGGCGTATTGCCGTGAATTTTCAAGTGGTGAAAATACCTCTCTCATTCTCAAGGTGTTCCCGGATCACGGCCTATCGCCCGAGGCCATCGAGGCTGAGGCATGGGGCTTCATCCAAGACCGGCTTGGCTTGTCGCGGAAGGAGGCACCCAAGATTCGATTCGTTCACGACTCCATTCCCGTCAGCGACATGCCCCGGTTGTATCACAGCGCGGATTGTTTTGTTCTGCCAACCCGAGGCGAAGGTTGGGGGCGGCCGCTTATGGAGGCCATGGCTTGTGGGTTGCCGGTGGTCGCGCCGATATTCGGCGGGCAGTCCGCCTTCATGAATTCAGACAATGCCTACATTATTGATCATACTGTCGTGCCGGTGTCACCCGAGGTGGCGGAGCAGTACCCCAAGTTCGCCGGTCACAACTGGGCCGAACCTTCGCTGAGTCACCTCCGCCAGTTGATGCGGCAGGTTTACTCGCAGCCAAGCCAAGCGCGGGAGACTGGTGCCCGAGCCCGCGAGCACATCCTCTCCAACTTCGGCCGGGACCGGGTGGGCGACTGGATTCGCAGCATCATTTAGCCGGCGCTTGGCCGAGCGCGCACGGGGCGAGGATGGCGTCGCTCATGCCGTGGATGATTTTTTTGTCGGCGGGACAGATGGTGGCCAGCACGCCGCCGAGCGCGGTCTTGGCCGTGTCGAAGTCGCCGTGGACGAAGTAGTACGGGCAGAGCCGCACGCGCCCCTGCATCGCCTGCGCTTGGCCAAGCCCGAAGTCGAACCACTCGGCGTCCACACGGGTCGGCCGATGGTAGCGCTGCAGGATGCGCGGCGATTCGTCGAAGCCGTCGATCGCTTGATCCACCGCCGCCGCCCATTCGTCGCGCGACAGGTCGCTACCGAGCCAAACGCCGCGCGCGCCCCAGGCCTGCTCGGAGTAGCCGGAGATTTTCAGGATCAAATTGCGCTCTTTTTGCGAGAGTTCCTTGAGTTGCTGCCAGTCGGTCAGGCCAAGCCCGGGGTAGGCGGCATGCGGTGGCAGCGGCGCGGGATCGACCACCCACGTTTGCGGCAGGAGCGCCCCGAGTGTGCGCTGATAATTCTCGCCAAGCTGTTGCCGCCACGTCTCGGCGAGGTTGCGATTGTGAAAAAGCGCGAAGAGCATCTTCTCCTCGAGGAACGCTTTTGGCGGCGGTGTCATGCTGATGCGTTTGTCGGCGGCGGCGGCGAACAGCGGCCCGGCGGCCGGCACGTTCGGGAGGTCGAACAGTTCAAAAAAACGGTAGACCGCATCGCCGTCGCCGAAGCCGTCAAAATCCTGCCCGTGGACGCTGAAGCGGCCTGGGTCGATCTGTGCGGCGAGCCACTCCATCTCCGGCCGGTACGTGGCCGCTTCGTCGGAGACGACCAAGCGCACATTCGCCGTGTCGCCGAAAATCCCGGCAAAGCCATCGAGCATTCCGGTCGCGCCGCCGAGCACTTCGGCACCGGCTTCGGTGTAGGCGCAATTGAGCCAAGCGGTGAGGCCGATGCCGCCGGGCACGCTGTCCAGCTCGGTGATGCGCAGCCCGTCGTCGGTCAGCAAAATATCGGGCCGGATGACGCGCGGCAACTCGGCGCGAAACGCCCGCTCACGCTGCAGGTCGATGACCGACTGCGGCTTGCCGCGATCCAGCCAAGCGCTTGGCCAAGCGGGAAGCCGCCCCTCGGCGCTCCAGCGGTAAACCGTGTTGGCGGCCTGATAAAACTTGAGCAGCACGCGGCCAAGTTGCTCGAGCTGCCTGACGGTTTTTTTATCGAGCGCGAACGGCCGCGTGGCGACGCGCCACTGGTGTCCGGCGAAGAGCCCGTCGGCGGGCATGCTTTGGCGGATGTGTTGCGCGATTTGTTCGGGTGTCGGTTGGGTGTCGGTTCCCATCAGCGGGAGCCAACGTGATGCCTTGGCCGGTGGCGGGTCAAGCTCCCGGATGTTTGCAAACTTGTTTCGGGGAGTCGCTCACGGCATAGTCTGCCGCCGCGAAGCAGGAACGATGGGGGAATCTGATTACAAATACGGCCGCAACGGCAAGGGCGCTTTTGCGTGGCTCGTGTTAACCACGGTGCTGGTGGGTGCGCTGGTGTTTTTGATGAACCGAGATGCCGACGGCGGCGGGAGTGCCGGTCAAACGCTGGTTGTTTACTGCGCGGCCGGCGTCAAAAAAGCGGTCGAGGAGGCGGCCGGAAAATTCGAGCAGGAGACCGGCGCGAAGGTGTCTCTCGAGTACAGCAGCAGCGGCGTGTTGGCGAACAAGCTCAAGCTCGACAAGGAGGGCGGGCTGCCCCGGGCCGATGTTTATGTTCCGGCGGACTACGTTTACGCCGAGCGCGCGCGGTCCGATGGATTGACCGCTGAGTCGATGAAGGTGGCCACGTGGAAAGTGGTGCTGGCCGTCAAGCCGGGCAGCGGCGTGGCCTTGGCCAATTGCGACGACGTGCTGGCGCAAAAAATCTCGTTCGTGATTTGCAATCCGCTGGCCGGTGTCGGCAAGAAGACGAAAAAGATGCTCGAGCGATCCGGTCACTGGGCGGCGGTGGACGCGGCCAAGGCGGCTTCGTTTCCGACGGTGACCGAGGCCGCGCTGGCGGTGAAGGAAAACCCCGGGACGCAGGCGGCGTTCATTTGGGGCTCGGTCGCGCGGCAGTTTGGGTTGCGGGTGATCGAGTTGCCGGAGTTGGCAGCGAGCAAGGCGGACATTTCCGTGGCAGTCACGGCGACGACGGAGCGGCCGACTCTTGCGCTGAAGTTTGCCCGCTACCTCGCCGCGCCGACGCGGGGCGGGTCGGTATTTTCCAAACACCATTACGTGCCCCTGCCCGGCGACGAGTGGGCCGAGGTGCCCAAGTTGCGCGTCGATTGCGGCGGCGTGAACCGCGAGGCGGTGGAGAAAACCATCCGCGAATTTCAGCAGCGCGAAGGCGCAGAGATCGACGTCGTGTACGCCGGTTGCGGCACGCTGGTCGGCAAGATGCAAACCGGCGATCAAGGGTTGCCGGATATTTTTATGACGTGCGACGTGTCGTATCTCGACATGGCGCAGGCGAAGATGGGCCACCCGTTCGGCCCCGACCTCAAGGTGTCGAGTACGCGCATCGTTATGCTCGTGGCCAAGGGCAACCCGCACGGCATCCGCACGCTCGCCGACTTGGCCAAGCGCGGGCTGCGCGTCGGCACGACCGATCCCAAGGCGAGCACGCTCGGCGCATTGAGCCACGAATTATGCCGCGAGACCGGGAAGTTCGACGCCATCAAACAAAACATCGTGATGATGGCCGACACAGCGCACACGCTGGTGCAAACGATGGAGGCGGGGCAAAAACTCGACGTGGCACTCGT
>CAUZVJ010000254.1:0-3743 GCA_963583225.1 Verrucomicrobiia bacterium | reverse complement strand
ATTTGTTTCCTTGCTGGTTTCTTTTAACTGCTCATCGTGGTTCCCGCGCAAAGCAAACTCCATCGCCGCTTGGCCAAGCGGGTTGATATCGGGGACGGGACGGCGCAGGGTGTGCGGCAGTAAAGTTTCGCTTTGATTCATAAACCGAACAGTCTGCTGCTCGTCGTTGGGATGTTCGCTGTTGCGGTGGGTGCGCTTGGCCAAGCGCTCGATCCACTCGCGCAGTGGGGGCAGTGGCGCGGGCCGTTGGGCACCGGGGTTGCGCCGAAGGCCGATTCGCCGGTTGAGTGGAGCGAGACGAAAAACATCCACTGGAAAACCAAGCTGCCCGGCTTGGGGCACTCGTCGCCGGTGGTTTGGGGTGGCTTGGTGTTCATCACCACGGCCGAGATGACGGGCGGCAATAAGCTGTTCACCGGCGTGACGCCGGACGGCGCGCACAACAACATGAATCCGTTGTCAGATCTGCGGTACGCCGTGCTGGCGATCGACCGGAAATCCGGCGCGTTGGCTTGGCGGCAAACGGTTGCGACGCGGCAACCGCACGAGAGCACGCACGAGTCGGCGACGTGGGCGTCGAACTCGCCGGTGACGGACGGGGAGCATGTCATCGCGTTTTTCGGCTCGAACGGCCTGTACTGTCTCGACACCGGCGGGCGCTTGGTTTGGAAAAAAGATTTTGGGGACATGCGGGTGAAGCATGGCCACGGCGAGGGGGCATCACCGGTGTTGCACGGCGAGACGGTGGTGGTGAACTGGGATCACGAGGGGGCGTCGTTTATCGTCGCCTTGGCCAAGCGCACCGGCGAGGAGCTTTGGCGGCGCTCGCGGGACGAGATCACTTCGTGGGCCACGCCGATCGTCGTCACACACAACGGCCAAGCGCAGGTGGTTGTCAGCGGGACCAAGCGCGTGCGCGGGTACGACATCAAAACAGGAGCTGTGATTTGGGAGGCGGGAGGGTTGCCGGGAAACATTGTCGCCTCGCCGGTGGGTGCCGACGGAATGGTTTTTGCCGCTGGCAGTTATGAAAAGCAGACTCTGCTGGCGATCCGCTTGGCCGGGGCGAAAGGGGAGTTGACCAGCACGGAGCAGATTGTCTGGCGGAAGAATCGCCGGACGCCGTATGTGCCGTCGCCGTTGCTGTACGGCGGTTGGCTTTATTATCTGCGGCATTATCAGGGCGTCTTGTCCCGCGTGAACGCGAAGACCGGCGATGAGCCAAGCGGGCCGTTTCGGCTGGGGGCGGTTTTCAATATTTACTCCTCGCCGGTGGCCGCCGCCGGGCGCATTTACGTGACGGATCGAAACGGGAAAACGCTGGTTATCAGCAACGACGCCGAGCCAAGGGCGCTGGCGTTGAACGAACTGGAGGATCGGTTCAGTGCTTCGGCTGCGCTGGTGGGAGATGCAATATTTTTGCGAGGCGAAAAATTCCTCTACTGCATCGGCGAGCCGGATTGAAGGTGCTCAAATGGGGACTTTCGGGATGGCGTCGTAGATGCGGCCGAGGTCGCGATCTTTCCCGAATACGCCGGTTTGCCCCTGTATCCAGCCTTTCATTTTTGAAATCTCCAGAGTGCGTGACTCCTTCCATTTCCAAAGCTCAGAGTGACCGTCGGCGAAGCTGAGCACACAGCCGTCGTTGTGGCGCGTGCCGGCAAAATCGATCCAGCGCCATTCGTGCCGCTGCGTCAGGGTGAAGCGGGCGTTGTCGATGCTGCCCTCGTGTTCGTCGATGAACACAAACGCCTCGGACGGCGGCGGGGCGATGATCTCGGAGTACTTGTGCCAACTGGTGCGGTCCTTCGGGTCGGGGATGTGGTTCATGTGCATATTCATCGCAACACTGCGGAAGCGGGGGATTTTACCCTGGTCACGAACGGTGGACCGGTCGGAGGGGCACTTGTAAATCTTGACCGAGTCGTTGTACTTGAAGAGGACGCCGCTGCGGATGTTTTGGTCGGTGGAATCGGAGTAGGCGTTGCCCTTGATCCAGGTTGCCGCAGTGGCGGCCCAACTGCCCCGGGAACTGCCCCGGATGGTGGCGTTGGGTGGCAGGTGGCCATGGTTGTCGTCGATGTACATGTGCCAGCAAATCTGGAGCTGCCGGTAGTTGTTCATGCAGGAGATCTGGTGCGCCTTGGCTTTCGCACTGCCAAGCGCCGGGAGCAGCAGGCTCGCGAGGATGGCGATAATCGCGATGACCACCAGCAACTCGATCAGGGTAAACCCCCGCTTGGCCAAGCCGTGAAACGTTTTTTTGTTGGGTAATATCTTCATCGGTCAAGTTGTCATGTGCACGGCAGGAAGTTGGAAGGGGGGCACATTGTAATCAACAAAAAAATGAATTTAGTGGACAAATTTTCTGTTTCACGAAAGTTTCTCCGAGATTGATGAGTGATTGTTTTAAAGTCGCCCTCGCTGGTTTGATGCTATTAGCGCCGCTTGGCCAAGCGGCGGATGCCGAAGACTCCCGACAAAAAACGGCTGCAACACGAACAGCCATCGAGCGGGGGGCGCGGTTTCTTTACGAGAACCAAAACGCAGCGGGTTGGTGGTCCAGTTCCGAGCTACCGGCGCTGACCGCGTTGGCACTGGTCGCGCTGGAGATGGCGGATGTGGTCAAGCTCGATGCCAAGTACGGCTCCGAGCGGCGGCGCGCGTTCGACTTCGTCGCCGGTTCGGCCAAGCCGGACGGCTCGATTCATCGCGGCCTGCTCGTCAACTATAACACCGCCTGTTCACTGATGGCGTTGTCGCTCGCCGACGAGCCGCGTTTTCGCCCGTTGATCGTCAAGGCGCGCGCCTACATCGCCGCTTCCCAAATTGACCTTGGCGAAAAAGGCATCACGGACAACCCGCACGACGGCGGCGTCGGCTACAACAGCAAGTACGACCACTCGGACATGAACAACACACTCATGGCCGTCGAGGCGATGCGAATGTCCGAACTGGCCCTGCGCCGTCCGGATAAGCCGGGGGAGGAATTGGCAAGCGACCTCGACTGGAAAGCACTCCAACATTTTCTCGCCAGTTGCCAAAACCTGCCGGGACGCAGCGACAACCCGAACCTCTCCCACGCGCCCGAAGATCGGGGTGGCTTCATTTATCATCCCGGCGAGAGCAAGGCGGGGGAGGTCGTCGATAGCGAAACCAAGCGGGCGGCATTGCGTTCATACGGCTCGATCAGCTACGCGGGAATGATGAGTTTCGCCTATGCCCGGATCGACCGCGACGACGAGCGGGTGAAGGCCGTCATCGACTGGCTCGGCCGCAATTATACCCTTGAGGAAAATCCCGGGATGGGAGCGGAGGGCGTGTACTACTACTACCACCTCATGGCCAAGGCATTGACCGCGCAAGGCGTGAGGCAACTTAATGGGCCAAGCGGCAAAACGATTGCTTGGGAAAACGAACTGGCGGCCAAGCTGATTTCCCTCCAAAAGAAAGACGGCTCGTGGCAAAATCCAACCAAGCGCTGGATGGAGGGCGATTCTAACTTAACCACCGCCTACGTGCTTGTCGCACTGGCATTGATTGAAAAATAGCAGCCCGAATAAAAACGGGATCGTTGCCCAATCGCCTGATGAAGTAAGATTTCTGTTGAGATTGGTATCTGACGCATGTCAAAACTCTTTTAAAATGTCCTCCTTAAAACTCAACTTAAAATGTCCTCATGGACGGGGGCTGGAGAGGTGGTCGCGCCGTGTGTATGAGGGGGGCGGTGAGCGGCGGCAACG
>CAUZVJ010000253.1:0-3759 GCA_963583225.1 Verrucomicrobiia bacterium | reverse complement strand
CACGCGAAAGGCCGGGACGAAGGCGCCGGACGATCCTGCGCTGGCAGGCTTGAGCGGGGAGCAGCAGGCGAACGTGCGCCGCATCTCCAGCCAGATCAAGTCGGAGACAAACCTCGAGCGGTTGCAGCAACAGTTGCAGGCGATGGAGGGCCAGCTTGGCCAAGCGGACGGCAAGCAGCAGGGCCTGATGAAAATCATCATGCTGAAAGTAGCGGAAAGAATCGCCGAGTTGAGCAAATAACCAAGGATCACGAAAATGAATTTATTGATGAAACAGAAAGCGGCGCTGGGCTGGGTGGCGATTTTTGGATTGGCGCTTGGCCAAGCGCAGGAGATTCCCGACCGGCCTGAGAAGTTGAAATTTCCTCCGTTGGTTTATGACGCACCAAACCCGGTTGAGTACCGCGTGGAGTTGAAATCGGGCGCGGTGGTTTACATTTATCCCGACCGCGAACGGCCATTGATCGACTTGTCGGTGAACATCCGGGGCGGCAGCTATCTCGACCCCAAAGGCAAAGAGGGCTTGGCCGACCTGACCGGCTACCTGATGGCGCGCGGCGGCATTCCCTCCTCGCCGGCGGATGAACTCGACGAGGAACTGGAGTTTCTCGCGGCGAGGCTCTCGAGCAACTTTGGCGGCTTAAGTGGCAGCGTGGACTTGAACCTGTTGTCGAAGGACGCCGACCGAGGCTTCGAGATTTTGCGTGCCGTGCTGGCAGCGCCGAGTTTTCAGGACGATAAATTGACGCTGCGCAAGACGCAGGAGCTGCAGGCGCTCAAGCAGCGAAACGATGACTCAAGAAACATTGAGTCGCGTGAGCGCAATTTCCTCGCGTACGGCGAGGCGTTTTGGTTCAACCGCCACACGACGGCCGCGTCGCTCGAGAGCATTCGGCGGGAGGATCTGCTGGCATTTCACCACGAGTGGGTACATCCACGGAATTTCATCGTGTCGGTGAGTGGGGACTTCGACCGCGACGCGATGCTCAAGCGCCTCGACGGAGTGTTCGCTGCCTGGCCGCACCCCGGCAAAAAAGCGCCGCCGGTGCCGCAGGAACGGAAGTACGGCAAGTCGGGTGTGTACATTGTCAACAAGGACGTGAACCAGGGCCGCGTGTCGATCATGCTGCCGGGCATCCGCTGGGACGACCCGGACTACCACGCGATCCAGGTGATGAACGATGTGCTCGGCGGCGGCGGCTTCACGTCGCGCATCACCAACCGCGTGCGCTCGGACGAGGGCCTGGCGTACTCGGCGCGTTCGGCGTTTCCCGGGGGGTCGTATTACCCGGTGGTGTTCCGCGCCGGGTTCCAGTCCAAGTCACGAACGGTCGCCTACGCGACGTCGATCGTGCTCGAGGAGATCGAGCGGATCACCAGGGAGCCGGTGACTGCAGAGGAACTGCTCACGGCGAAAAAGTCGTTCATCGACACGTTCCCGAACAACTTCGCCTCGCCGGCGCAGGTGGTCTCGGCGTTTGCCGGCGACGAGATGATCGGCCGCTACGCCAGGCAGCCGGATTACTGGGCCGACTATCGGGACAACATTGAGGCGGTGGACATCGCCGCAGTGCAGCGCGTGGCCAAGCGGCGGCTCAATCTTGGCCAGTTGATTATCCTGATTGTCGGTCAAAAAGAGGAGATTTTAAAGGGCCACCCGGACCACCCGGTAAAGTTGGGCCGTTTGGCCAAGGGCGGGGTGAAAGAGCTGCCGCTGCGTGATCCATTGACAATGAAACCCTTAAAATAGCCTAAAACCACCTTTTTTCTTGCGTCGGCCTGATTTGCTTGGTATCAACCGGGCAAGATGGCAGCAATCGGGCTTTTTCAAAAAGGGAACAATTTATTTTACGCCAAAGTCGAGGACGGGGACCTGTACAAGCTAAAGGGCGACGTGTTCGGTGCTCCATCCTTCCAAAAAACGCCCATTCCAAAAAGAGGGTTTCGGACGCTCGTCCCGGTTCAGCCTTCGAAGATCATTGCTGTAGGACTCAACTACGCCGACCACGCCGCTGAATCCGGCCTTGAGGCTCCCAAGACACCGCTTTTTTGGCTGAAATCCCCCAAGTCGATTTTGCCCGATGGCGGGAAAATCGAGATTCCCTTTGAAAAACACCAGACCGACTACGAGGCGGAGTTGGCCATCGTGATCGGCCGCAGCATCCGCAACGTCACCCCGAAGGCGGCCAGTCGCTACATCCTCGGCTACACGGCGGCGCAGGACATCAGCGACCGGACTATCCAGAATTCTGAGAGCCAATGGGCGCGGGCCAAGTCGTTCGACACCTTCACGCCGCTTGGCCCGTACATCGAGACCAAGATCGATCCCGATTGCCTGACGATCCAGTTGTTCAAAAACGGGCAGCTTTGCCAAAACTCATCCACGTCGCAGATGATCTTCACTTGCTCGGAGTTGGTCAGCTTCATCTCGACGAACATGACGCTGTTGCCCGGCGACATCATCCTCACCGGTACGCCGTCCGGCGTCGGCCCGATCGAGTCCGAAGACACGCTCGAGGTGCGCATCCAAGGCTTGGCTCCACTGGTCAACACCGTCAAATAACCGGCGAGCGATTCGGTTCGACTTCGGCCGGCTTTTTTTGTTCGCTTGGCCAAGCGCCGGTCGACTGGTTGGCGAACCCCAATTTTACAATGCGCTGGTCCCAGACATTTATCCCGACGTTGAAGGAGTCGCCCGCCGAGGCGGAGATCATCTCCCACAAGCTGCTGCTGCGAGCCGGCCTCGTGCGAAAGCTCACCGGCGGACTGTACACGTTTTTGCCGCTTGGCCTGCGGGCGCTCAAAAAAGTCGAGGCCATCGTCCGTGAGGAGATGAACCGCGCCGGGGCGCTGGAGGTGTTCATGCCGGCGCTGCAGCCCCCCGCGATTTGGGCCAAGAGCGGCCGGCTCGAGACGGCGAAGGACGTGCTCTTTCACGTGAAAGATCGCGCCCGGAAAGAGTGGGTGCTCGGCCCGACGCACGAGGAGGTCATCACCACGCTCGTCGCCGATGAGTTCAATTCGTACCGGCAGTTCCCGGTTAATTTTTACCAAATCCAAACCAAGTTTCGTGACGAAATCCGGCCGCGCTTCGGCCTCATGCGTGCCAAGGAATTCATCATGAAAGACGCGTACAGTTTCGACGCCGATGACGAGTCGGCCAACGCCAGTTACCAGCGGATGTACGACGCGTACACGCGGATTTTTGCGCGGTGCGGGCTGCGGGCCATCCCCGTGCAGGCCGATACCGGCGTGATGGGTGGCGCGCATTCGCACGAATTCATGGTGCCGGCCGAGACCGGCGAAAACGAGGTGGTGTACTGCGAGAGCGGCGACTACGCGGCCAACATGGAAAAGGCCACGAGCCAAGGCCCGGCCACTGCCACGCCAGCGGATGACTGCGGCGCGGCGGAGAAATTCGAGACGCCCGGTGTGAAGACGATCGACGACTTGGCCAAGCGCTTCGACGTCGCGGCGGAGCGGCAAATCAAGACGCTCGTTTACGTCGCCGACGACAAACCGGTGATCGTGCTGCTGCGCGGCGACGACCAGCTCGAGGAAGCCAAGCTCGGCGGCGCACTGGGTGCGGCGAATTTCCGGGCGGCGGGCGAAGCCGAAATCGTCAAGGCGCTCGGCGCGCAACCGGGCAGCCTGGGCGCGGTTGGTGTCGAGGGCATCCCAGTTTACGCCGACGAGGTTTTGCGCGGCGGCTCCGGCATGGTTACCGGCGCGAACGACGACGGCCACCACCTGCGCAAC
>CAUZVJ010000252.1:0-3775 GCA_963583225.1 Verrucomicrobiia bacterium | reverse complement strand
GATCGGCCGCTTCGGCGGTGACATGGTTGGCCTGAGCAACGGCAACTTCGCCGTGGTCATTGAGGACAAGTCCAATTTCCACACCGACGGGGGTGCGGCCACGGCCGTGATCATCGCGCCGGACGGCGAGATCATGACAGAGAGTTTCGTGGTGGCCAACGGATCGATCTGGTCCAACGTGGCCGCCTTCAAGGGTGGCTGGGCTGCCCGCGTGGGAGGCGTGATCTACTTCTTCGACAACGACGGCGAGGAACTGGGCGAGGCCGCCCAGTCCGACTCCGGTATTGGTTTCGAGGGTGGGCGCGGAGACGGCACCCGGATTTACGGGCACATCAACAGCCCCTACCTCTTCATGGCCGGTGTGGCCGACGGCCGCGTGCAGTTGGCGGTCTGGGATTCGCGCGACCAGAAATTCGTTGCGGGTGCTCCTGTCAGTGAATCCGGCTACAAGGCCTCCTTTGGCCGTGTGAACCTGGCGTCCGACGCCCTGAATCGCGTGGTGGTGGCCTACGAGTCAAAGCCCACTGCCGAGGGCAAGGAATACGAGCAGCATCAGGTCACAGTCCGTGTGATGGCCTTTGACAGCGAGAGCAAGTCCATCTCCTACCTGACGCCGTCGTTCTTCGCCTTCACGAACCAGGCGGCCTCCGGGATTCGGACCTTCCGCCCGACCGTGGCGATGACCACCAAGGAGATCCTCATCGCGGCCAAGGGCGAGATCAACAAAGCCAACAACCCCGATGACGGCTCCGACACCGAACCGCAGACCACGTTCTACACCGTGTTCAGCCACCCGGATCCACAGGACGACCCGACCGCATCGCCGGTCGCTGAACCGCCTGTGATCGTCACACAGTTGACCAGCTCCGAGGTAACCGAGGGCGGCAACGTCACCCTGACGATAAAAGCCGAAGGTGACGGACCGTTTACCTACCAATGGTTCAAGGGCGGCGTTGAGATTGCCGGTGCCACTGGATCTACGCTGGAACTGTCCAACGTCACTGCGGAGAACGCCGGGTCGTACACCGTGGTTGTCAGCAACGACGACGGTTCGGTCACCAGCGATGCAGCGGAGTTGACCGTGTTGGCCAAGCCGGACGTGATAGTGACCCTTCCGTACTCGGAGAACTTCGACAGCCTGGTGCTGGGCCCGTGGGTTTCCGACAGCGAGTCGGGTGGCGACGGCACTGACTGGACCGCCACCGGGCCAGACGGCTGGGTGCAGGCTACCGGTGCAGGCCATGGTGCGACGGGCGGCGGCGACACCGTGACCGAGTTCGACGGGTGGACGTTTGTGGATCCAGTGACGTGGAACGCCACGGCCGGCCAGGCACGCGACCAGTTCACCAAGGGCACCGGCGTGATCGCCGTGGCTGACTCGGACGAGTTCGACGACAAGGCCGATGCGAAGTTCAACGCCTCGCTCTCCACTCCGAAGATCGACATCAGCGGAGCGGCAGCCGGGACAGTGGTCTTGACATACGACTCAAGCTGGAGGCAGGAGCCGCAGCAGGGCAAAGTGACCGTTTCCTTCGACGGAGGAGCCGCAGTCACCCTGCTCGAGCTGACACCGGCCACGCCGACCGGTTACAACGACACGGTTGAGCTGAGCCTGAACAACCCGGAGGGCGCCAAGACAGCGGTGATCTCCTGGGAGAAGCAGGGCCACAACAACTGGTGGTGGGCGATCGACAACATCAGCGTGGCCGTTGTGTTGCCACCGCCTGCCTTGAGCATCGTGAACAACGGAGACGGAACCGTCACCGTGACCTTCGAGGGCAAGCTGCAGGCAGCAGCGTCAGTGAACGGCCCGTGGGCGGATGTGGATGCCCCGAGCCCGCTGACCGTGCCTGCGGACGAGGCACAGCAGTACGCCCGTGCCGTGAGAGAGTAATGGTAAAATTGTTTGTTGGTCATTGGTAGTTGGGTGGAGGCGGGCAGCAATGCCCGCCTCTTTTTTCCTCGGCTCACACAATTTGGAATAATGCAAAAAAAACGAAAATATGAACAAACTCATTAATCGCGCTTGGCCAAGCGCGTCCTCCCGGCGTGACGGTTGCAACCGTCTTCAGGCCGGGTTCACCCTCATCGAGCTGCTGGTGGTGATCGCCATCATCGCGATTCTCGCCGCCATGCTCCTCCCTGCCCTCTCCAAGGCCAAGGCCAAGGCGTACGAGATCACCTGCCTGAGCAACTTCAAGCAGTTGCAGTTGTGCTGGCAGATGTACACCGACGACAACGACAACGTCGTGCCCCCCAACCACAATGCCGGCGGCGGCGGCGCGTGGATCAGTCTCAGGGGTTCCTGGATTCTCGGCAATGCCAGGCGCGACATCACCACCCTCAACATCCAAAACGGCATCCTGTTCAAGTACAACGACTCCACCGCCATCTACCGCTGCCCGGCCGACCGCGGCAAGGCCGTGTACCAGGGACGCGAGTATCCCCGGACACGCTCCTGTTCCATCGTTGACAAGATGGGCAAACACGGCCAGAAGTTCTCGGACATCCGCAACCCCGGGCCGTCCGGCTCGCTTGTGTTCATGGACGAGGACGCCTTCAGCATCAACGACGGCAACATTGGCCTGCGTTACTACCCGCAAATCAAGTGGGGCGACGGCCCGGCCAAGCGCCACGGCTGGCTGCCGCCCGAGCCGGATCGCCAGCCTTACGGCGAGTATGGCAACGGCGCCGTCATGAGTTTTGCCGACGGCCATGCCGAGCGTTGGGGCTGGCAATCCACCCACCCCTTCCTGCGCGGCAAACCCCGCGACGATGCCATCCCCGACCTGCGCCGCATCCAGCGCCACCTCACCAACCAACCCGCCCCCATCCCCTGATTGGCTGTTCATAAGGGTCGAAGACTATTTTGGCGGACCCTGCAAGTTGGGGTCCGCTTTTTTGTCTGCGCAAATAAGAGTGCGCTTGCAAGCGATTGGCCGGACGGCCTGATTCAAGCACCCGGCCCACCATGTTCAAAATAGTCCGCTGGATTATTTTGGAAGACAGAACAGAACATGCGGCTAATTATGCGCTCGTACACAGTTCTAACCAAAATTAGTCTAACCAATTTAACATAAACAGGGTTAACCAGACAGAGAAGACACTATCATGAACACAAAAACATCCAGTTGGAAAAAGTGCGGCTTGGCGACTTTGGTCTCCGCTGCCGCGTTTTTTATGGTCGACTTAACAGCCGTTGCACAAACGGTTCCTGAAGGAATCAAGTCAGCAGGTTTGAAACGGATTGTCCCGGACAAAACCGTCTTCGAGACCGACACGGCCAACCAGAACAACTGGGAGCCGTTCGCCAGCGTCATTGGCAACAGCACGTTCGTGGTCGAGGCCAACACCTTCGCCGACCCCGAGGACGACTACAACCAGCGCTACGTGCTGGTCTTCCAGCCGGTGGCCGGCGGCACAGCCAAGTTTGGCGAAGTGTTCTTCGGCGACAACGGCAAGCCGTACACGGGCCAGATCAACGGCTCGCGCCAGAACGGCAATCCCGGCCGTGTGGCCGGTGACACCCGACCCGGCGCGGTGAACTTCATCGCCGGCGGCGAGGCGTCGCCCCACATGTTCGATGAGTTCCAGTCCGACGACCGTTGGGACTTGGGCGTGGATCGTCTCGACGACGGCCGCTACGGCGCCGTGCAGACCTACTCACTCGACCCGGGAACCCTGAAACAGACGCCATTGAGCAACGCGATCGACGCCATCAACGGCCGGTTGGACGAGGGAGATCCTCCGGGCAACCAGATCGGCCGCTTCGGCG
>CAUZVJ010000251.1:0-3792 GCA_963583225.1 Verrucomicrobiia bacterium | reverse complement strand
AGTCCACGTTCAAGGCCCGGTTCCGCGACCGGTTTTTGGTGACGCATGACGGCAAGGTCAAGGAATTGCCGGAGCGCGACTGTTTTTACCTGAACGACGGCACCGGCAAGTTTCAAAAAATGGTGTTTGAGCAGGGCAGTTTCACTGATGAGGACGGCCAGCCGTTTGCCGCCGCGCGCGACTGGGGCTTGGCGGTGGCGTTCCGCGATGTCAACGGCGACCTCGCGCCGGACCTGTATGTGTGCAACGACTTCAGCAGCCCCGATCGGTTTTGGATCAACGACGGGCACGGACGGTTTCGCGCGGTGCCGCGACTGGCCGTCCGACACACGAGCCGCTCCTCGATGGGGATCGACTTCGCCGACATCAACCGCGACGGCCACGACGACATGCTGGTGCTGGACATGCTCGCCCGGCAGCAGGCCCGGCGGCTCGTGCATCTCGACAAGGAAAAACCGATCCCCTCTGTCGTCGGCAAGTTCGACGATCGACCGCGCTACAATCGCAACGCGCTGCTGGTGTCGCGCGGAGACGGTACGTGGCTGGAGGCGGCCAACTACGCCGGGCTCGAGGCGAGCGACTGGTCGTGGACGGCGGCGTTCATCGACGTCGACCTCGACGGCCTCGAGGATGTTCTCATCACCAACGGGTTCAGCTTTGACACGATGGATGTCGACAGCAAAAACCGGGTCATCGCCATTCAGAATGCGAGGAAGCTGCCGACCGCCGAGTTGAAGCGGTTGCGCAAGCATCGTCCCGCTTGGCCAAGCGCCAACGCGGCCTTCCGCAACCTTGGCGGCCTCAAGTTTGAACCGGCGTCGAGCGACTGGGGATTCGGGCACGTGGGAATCTCATACGGCATGGTGCTGGCTGATCTTGATAACGACGGCGACCAGGATGTGATCGTCAACAACCTGAACCAAGCGGCGGGGCTGTACCGCAACGAAAGCAACAGGCCAAGGGTGGCGGTGCGGTTGCGCGGACGCGGCGGCAACCGGTTCGGCATCGGTGCGCGCATCCGCTTGGCCAACGGCGACAGCGTCGCCTCGCAGGAAATGATCGCCGGCGGCCGGTACCTGAGCGGTGACGATCCGCTGCGCGTTTTTGCGATACTTCCGGGCAAGATGCACCGGCTCGAAGTGCTTTGGCGTAGCGGCGCGCGTTCGGTGATCAATGGCGTGCATGCCAACCGGCTGTACGAGATTCACGAACCGGAAGCCAAGGCCAAGCCGCCTGTTGCACTGTCCGCTCTCACGCCGATTTTTGAGGATGTCAGCTCGCGGTTGGGCCATCGGCATGAGCAGCCGCCGGTCGATGATTTTATCAACGACCCCTTGTTGCCGCGTCGCACCAGCCAAGGCGGGCCGGGCGTGGCGTGGGTGGATGCCGACCGCGACGGCTGGGAGGACCTGGCCATCATGGGCGACGATGGGCTTCAACTTTTCGGCAACACGGCGGGGCGGTTCAAGCCGGTCAGTGATCCGAAGGCGGATGTTCCGGCTTTGGCAGCACCGTTTGAAACCGTGGAGCGCGTGAACGGCTGGGCCAAGGCCGACCTCGATGGCGACGGCGATGCCGACTGGGTCTTGGCCACCGAGTGGGGGCCGGTTCGAGTGTTCCGAAATGACGAAGGCGAATACACCGAGCAGACGGATGCGCTTGGCCTCGCCGAGTATCGCGGTTGGTGGAACGGCGTCGCAATGATCGACGCGAACAACGACGGGTGGCTCGACATCGTTGCCACGAACTGGGGCCGCAACAGTTTTTACGAGACGCTTCTGCGCGAGGACGGCGGCGAGTCGCGCTTGGCACTGTTCGTCGGTGACGTGGACGGCAACGGGACGGTCGAGCAACTGGAGGCGGTGCGGGTCGGCGGCCGATGGCTGCCGGTGCGCGACCGTCATGCGCTGGAGAAAGGGTTGCCGGATTTGCGAAGCCGCTTCCCGGTGCACGCCGAGATGGTCAAGGCGGGGATCGAGGGCATTGCCGGGCCGGCGTTTGCGCGGTTGAAAAAAATGGAGGTCAACCATTTGGACACGACGCTGTTCATCAACCGGGGTGATCGCTTCGAGCCGGTGCCGCTGCCGATGGAGGTGCAACTCGCCCCGGCGTTCTCCGTATGTGTCGGCGACATCGATGCCGACGGGAAAGAGGATTTGTTTTTTAGCCAAAATTTTTTCGCCGTCAGGCCGGAAGATCCGCGGAACGACGCCGGCACCGGGCTGTGGCTGCTTGGCCAAGGGGACGGTACGTTTCGCGCGCTTGGGCCAAGCGAGTCCGGCGTGCGGGTGTATGGCGAGCAGCGGGGCGCGGCGCTGGCCGATTTCGATCACGACGGCCGGGTCGATTTGGTTGTCACGCAAAACGGAGCGGCGACGCGGCTGTTCCGAAACCAAGCGGAGGCCACGGGCTTACGGGTGCGCTTCGGCGGCGAAGGGCAGGGGGTGCAGGTGCGGTTGGTTTACGCGGACGGAACCAAGGGGCCGGCGCGGGCGGTGCAGGCCGCGACGCAGGTGTTGGGAGCGGCGGGGGAGGCGGTGGCCGTTGAGGTCGCTTGGCCAAGCGCAAAAAAAACGAGCGTCCCGCTCAAGCCCGGCCAAGCGGAAGTGGTGTTGTCTTATTCGTTGGAACGTTGAGGCGCTGGCTTGGCCTCATTGTTCTCCGGCAATTCTTCAAATGTTTCTTCCGAGACGAGTTTGCCTGTGTTGAACTCGGCTTCCCTCACCTTGTTGCCGTTCTCGTCCCAGGCGATCCACTTGCCGTTTTGCCGGTTGGTTTCATAAAAGCCGTGTTGCTTCTTTTGGCCATTTTCGTGGTAACTGGTCATCTCGCCGTGCGGGTAGCCTTCCTTGTGAAACCACTCGACCGACTTGACCCCGTTGGTGTGCCAGAAGATTTGTAGGCCATCCGGTTTGCCGTTCACGAACGTTCCCTGCTTGTACGGCTTACCGTCGGGGAACCACAGTTTCCACAAGCCGGAACGCTTGCCGTCCACGTAATCCCCCTCGCTTTCCTTTTGGCCGTTGGGATGCCACATGATTCGGCGGCCGTGGGAGACCCCGTTGGTGAACGGCAACTGCAGCTTGATGATGCCGTTGGTGTGGTGGAGCACCTCGATCCCGGTGAACAGGTTCGTGGTGTCGCGCCAGTACCACTTGCCGTCCTTCCGGTTTTGCAGTTCGTTGTCGAGGGCCAGGGGGACGCCGTTGGTCATGCGCTTGGGCTCTAAAGCCGGGGCAGGGCTATTCTGGCCCAACGGGACGCGGTTGGTCATTCGCTTGGCTTGGGGTGCCGGGGCGGGGCGGTCATTTTCCGTGCAGCCGACAGTGATCAGGGCTGCGCAGGCAACAACGGGTGCGACGAGGCTGTTCATTGAAAAAATGTCCTGAATAGATCGAAAAAAAGGTTGTCGTGGTCCAACACGCCCGATACGGTTCGCACCGGTTTCATAAGCTCAAACACGCAGCGGGATTATCTGCAAACAACCCCATTTTTCCAGCATTATAATGAAGAAAACGCATAAAATAAAAGTAGCTGCCACTTGCCTGATGGCGATTGCTGCACTGGTGGCCGTTGTTACGCCGGCGACAGCCCAGACGTTGCTGGAGGAGAACTTTTCCTCCGGTTTTGAGGAGTGGACCGTGGTTCATCCCCCGGGTGCCTTCTTCAACGGTTCCACCCGTTGGCAGGCCGATGTCGCGGGGGAGACCCTGTTTGAAAACAGCAATGTCCGGGCGCCCGGCTCGGCCGGGATGCTGATCAACAATGCCAAGACCGGTGAGAACTTCACCT
>CAUZVJ010000250.1:0-3801 GCA_963583225.1 Verrucomicrobiia bacterium | reverse complement strand
CCGACACGCACGCCGACGCGCTTGCTGCGGTGAACGATTTTTGGGCCGGGCTCGGCTCGCGCACCGTGGCCATGCCGCCCGACACGCACGACCGGCTCGTAGCCCGTTGCAGCCACTTGCCGCACCTGCTGGCCTCGGCTCTGGCCGGGCGCGTGCTCGACTCCGCGCACGGCGAACAGCAGGCGCAGCTTTGCGCGAGCGGCTTTCGCGACATGACGCGGCTGGCCGCCGGGTCGCCGGTGATGTGGCGCGACATCGTCGGCTCGAACCGCGACGACATTCTCGCCGCGATCGACGAGTTCGCCAACGAGCTGGGCCAACTGCGCGGGCTGATAGCCGATGACTCGCCGGAAGCGATCGAGGCTTGGCTGCAACGGGCCAAGACGGCGCGGGACAACTGGGATCATTCCGCCGACTGACGATGCCGCTGCCCGACCTCATCGAGATCGTCCCGCTGGATGCCGCGCCCGAAGTGGAGATCACCGTGCCCGGCTCGAAGAGCATCACGAACCGCGCGCTCATTCTCGCCGCCTTGGCCAAGGGTGACGTCACGCTCGAGGGCGCGTTGTGGAGCGAGGACACGCAAGTGATGGTCGAGGCGCTGCGGCGGCTTGGCTACGCGATCGACGTCCGGCCCGACGCCGGCGAGTCGGGCAACCGCACGCTCGTCGTCACCGGGCTTGGCCAAGCGACCCCGACCGGCGGCACGGCGGACTCGCCGCTCGAATTGTTCGTCGGCAACGCCGGCACGGCGGCTCGTTTTCTTACGGCGTTTCTCTGCCTTGCCCAGGGCGTTTACCGGCTCGCCGGTGTGCCGCGCATGCACGAGCGACCGCAGGCGGCGCTGCTGCACGCGTTGCGCGAGCTTGGCTATCGCATCGACTCGGAGGACGACAAATTGCCAGTGACGATTCACGGCGGCGGGCCAAGCGGCGGGAGTTGCCGCGTGAGCATCGGGGAGAGTTCGCAATTCGCCTCGGCGCTGCTGCTCGGCGCCGGGCTTGGCCAATGGCAAATCGGCATCGACGGCGAGCGCGGCGCGGAGTCGCCTTACGTCACGATGACCACCGGCTTGATAGCGGCGTTCCCGAATGGCGGCGGCCGCTTGGCCATCGAGCCGGACGCTTCGGGCGGAAGTTATTTTTGGGCCGCCGGACACATTTTGTCGGCGAACGGCGGGAGGCCGGTGACTGTGGCGCGCTGGCCCAACTCCGGCTGGCAGATCGACGCGGAGTTCCCGGCCAAGCTGCCGCTGGCCGGTGCGTTTTCGCGACGGGACGACTTGGGCGACAGCATTATGACGGCGATCGCGATCGCGCCGTTGGCCAAGCGGCCTGTGCGCTTCACCGACTTGGGCCGGCTGCGCGTGCAGGAATGCGAACGGGTCGAGGCGCTCCGCTCCGGCTTGGCCAAGTGCGGTGCGGCGGTCGTTGAAAGCGGCGACACGCTGGAAATCCCGCCCGGCGAACTGCACGGCGCGACGATTGAGACGCACGATGACCATCGTGTGGCGATGTGTTTTGCGACTCTGGGATTGAAAGTGCCGGGCATTCGCATCAAGAATCCCGCCTGCGTTCGCAAGACGTTTCCCACGTTTTTCCAAAAGCTCGCTGCGCCGACTCCTGAAGGGTTGGGCGCCACGCTGCTGGACGGACAGGGCAACCCGCTGAAACCGGATCAGTTGGCGGCGGACTGACAGCAACCAAATTTATTCATGGGAGAAACAATCGTGATCGCGCTGGACGGAACCAGCGCCAGCGGCAAAAGCACCAACGCCAAGCTCGTCGCCAAGGCGCTGGGTTACGCCTACGTCGATACCGGCGCCATGTACCGCAGCCTCGCGTGGCATTGCCTCGAGAAGGGGGTGGATCTCGACAATGAGAAAGCGATCGCCTCGCTGTGCCGCCGCTGGAAGGCCGAGCTGCGGGACAACAACGGGCACATTCGCCTGTACGTCAACGGTTACTTCCCGGAGAAGGAAATTCGCACCGCCGAGACGAGCGCGGCCGTGCCAACCGTCGCCGCCGTGCCAGGCGTTCGCAAGTGGATGAAAGCCAAGCAGCGCGACTGTGCGCGGTTCGGCAACCTTGTGATGGAGGGGCGCGACATCGGCTCGAACATTTTTCCCGAAACGGATTTCAAGTTTTATCTCAACGCCTCGCTGGACGAGCGGGCCAAGCGCCGGGCCGCCGATGGCGTGGACGAAAATCTCGCCGAGCGCGACAAGCGCGACAGCCAGCGCGCTGCCGCGCCACTGATGATCCCGCTCGGTGCGCGTGTCATCGACAACTCGGACATGACGGCGGACGAGACGAGCACGCTCATCATCAACGACGTGCGCGAACGGCTGGAGGCGGTCGGGTGACCCCGCTCTACTGGCTGGCTTGGAGCACGGCCCGGATGCTGTTCCGCAACCTGTTCCGATGCCGGGTGTACCACGCTGAGCGGGTGCCGCTCACCGGCCCGGTGATCCTCGCTGCCAATCACGAGAGCTACTTCGATCCGCCGTTCGTCGGCAGCAGCCTGCCGCGACCCATCAACTATCTCGCCCGCGAAAACCTGTTTTCGAACCGGCTCTCCGGTCCGTTCCTGCGCGGACTCAATTCCGTGCCGGTGGATCGAGGCGGCGGCGGTGCCAGGGGACTGAAAAACATCCTCGAGCGACTGCTGAACGGCAACGCCATCATCATTTTCCCCGAGGGCACGCGGACGAGTGATGGTGAGATAAGATCCGCACAAGCCGGAATCGGCCTTGCCATCCTTAAGTCGCGGGCACCGGTCGTGCCGGTGCGCGTCTGGACCTACAACGCTTACGGGCGACACCGCGCCGTGCCAAGGCTGGTAACGACCGCAGTGAAGTTTGGCCATCCGATCCACTTCGATTCGGTGCGCGAAAGAGCCCGAATCTGCCCGCGCCCGGAATTGCGCAACCTCTATCAACAGGCCACCGAAGAAACCATGGCGGCCATCGCAAGTCTGCGCCCGGTCATGGATGGAGCATGAGGTGCTTGGCCAAGCGGGTCACTTGATGCCGGCCAGGCGAGCCTTCCAGATGTCGAACAACTTGACCGTGGCAAACACGTCCCGCAGGCAGTACTCGGCGATTTCCTCGTACCGCTCCTCCTCCATCAACTGGTTCATGTCCATGCCGGTGACTCCGTGTGACTTGGGGGAGTCGATGCCAAACACCCTGCAGTAAAAATCAAGGTTGAACCGCCGCGCCGCACCACTTCGACCGCTGACGTTGTAAAAGGTCAACTGCTCGGCAAGGTCGCAGTGCGGCTCGGTGGCGAACCGATAGCCGAGCCAGTTTTTCTTGGTGATCGGCACGTCGAGTTGCGCGGAACGAAGATAAAGAAACGGGATGTCGAACTGCCGACCGTTGAACGTCACCACCTTGTCGTAGTGTCTGGCCACCGACCAAAACTGGTTCAGCAACTCCACCTCGTCCATCACCGGCATGAAATCCACCCCGGGCACATCGCGCGTGTTCGATTCGAAGTCATCGGCGATGAAGATCACCTGGCCGCGCAGCGTCTCGGCGTTGATCATCGCGATGCAGACCACCTGAGCGGTGAACGGCCACAGGTTCATCATCCGGGTGAGTTCCTCCCGTTTGGCCTCCTGCTCCGCCTCCGTGGGCAGGTTGTTGGCGGGGCGCATCAGGTATTCCTGGGAAGATTCGTCGAACGAATCGAGCGGAACAGCGGAAGTCTCAATGTCAAAAACCAGAGTGGCCATGGGCGATATGATGCAGAATCCTGGCCCAAAAAAGAAGGATGGAGGCCCCGCACAGGGCAG
>CAUZVJ010000249.1:0-3830 GCA_963583225.1 Verrucomicrobiia bacterium | reverse complement strand
GCGGCGGTCTCCAAATCGAGCCTCGCTCCGCCGGCGAACTCAATCGCGTTTCCGGCGAACAACGTCAACTCGCCCACTTGACTGAACTGCGAGTTGGGGCCGACCACGAAGCCGCTTGGGTTCATTAAAATTAAGTCGGCGGGAGTTGTGCCGAGGTCGATGGTGCCGTCGAGCACCGACGACTCGCCGCCGGTCACGCGGGCAAACACGCGCTCGCTGGCCTCGCCGAGGTTCGCGAACGAAAGCTGCTGGCCATTGAACAGCGAGAGCGAGGCCAAGCTGAAGAACCAGTTGTCACCCTTGGCCAAGCCGAGCGACGCGTCGAGCGCCACGCTGCCGCCGACCGTCGCGGCGTCGCCCCACGAACCGTCTGTGGCGACGTTCATTGGCCGCACTTGGCCAAGCGTTGTGCCCGCACCGCCGATCCAGCTGTCGCCGAGTGAAAACGACTTGGTGATCGCGAGCTTGGTTTGGCCAGCCTCGCCCGCACCGCGCACGGTGGTGTTGATGACGCTGGACTTGATGGTCACCGCGCCGCCGCCAACCGTGATGTCGTTGCCGTTCACCTCGGAGTCGATGGTATTCATCCCGATGGAACTGATCTCGGCATTCTCAACCGACAGCACCTGGCTGCCCAGAATCGTAACCGCGCCCGCCTGCCCGGCAACCTCGTCCGACAGGGTGAGCTTGCTGTTCTTGAACTGCACCACCGGGGCCGTTGCCGTGAATGTTTGCCGCCCGCCGCCGGACACGGTTTCCATGTCAAACTGGCTGTTGAGCAGCAGCAATTGCCCCGTCGCCATGAGCGTGAGCTGGCTGTTCCGATCCTGCGAATCCTGCAGCCAGTGCGTCTCCGTCTCGATGGTCGTGCCGTTGAGCATGATCCCGTCGGCGGCCAGCTTCACCGCCCCGTTCTGCATCGAGATCACAGTGTTGTCCTTCGCCACGAGGGTTGCATTGGCGGTGATGCCGAGCATCCCGTAACCGGACAGGAACACCGGCTCCGGCTTGTCCCGCAGGTAAATGTCGCCCTGATTGTATACCTCCGAGAAATAGTTCGCGTGCTCAATCTTGGCCGAGGTCAACTCGACATACTTGGCGTTCAGCGAGACATCCGCCCGGGCCGAGTGGGCACCCGTGGCCGAGACGGAAATGGTCGAGTTTTGGATTCGCAGGAGATTGGCCACGTCAACGTCCATCGCGCCAACGGCTACCCCCTCCGGCACGTCGCCCGAGTTCATTTCGATCTTCGCGTTGTTTTGGAGGATCAGATTGCCGGCATCGATGTCGATGGAGCCGACAGCAATGTTGTTGTTGTTAAATCTCGAGGTCCTGGCGCGCGTGCTGATTACATTGTTGTCGATCAGGAACGTCTGACCCACCTTGACCTTGATCTCCCCGCCGTAGACCAAATTGTAGCCCTCCTTGAGCAGGACGATCCCGCCGGTGCCGTACATGTACAACTCGCCAGCGGTGACATCGACGAGGCGCGGATCCTTCGGCCCGCCGGTGATGCCGCTCGAGTACGGGGCATTCGGCTTGCCGATCTGCAGCCGGTCGGCGACATCGACGTCAATCTCGTCGGCCCGCAGTTCCGCGGCGTCGATCAGCATTCCACCCGCCTTGACCGTCATTTTGCTCTCTAGGTTTCTGGCGTAATCAGTCAGGTCAACCTCGCCATTGCTCTCGAGCGTGATGACGCCGCCGGTCTCCAGCGACAGGTCGCCGCCGTACTGGGTGAACAATTTGAATTTACTGCCCTGCTCCCCGGGGGCGATGGCGATCCTGCCCGCCTTGAGGTTGAGATGCCCGAATTGCTGTCCCTCCGGGAAGTCCACCGTCGCGCCGGGATTTTTTTCGCGGTCGATGCCGACCTGAACCCGGCTGCTGTTGAGCAGGGTAAAATTTTCACTGAGGGAGATGTCCACCCCTAGCCCACTGTCCACCCGTGACCCACCGTCCACCGTCATGTGGCGTCCCGAGATTTCCAGCGTGCTGGGCAGCAGTACATTGCCGGCGAGCACGCTGCCCCGCGCCAGTTTCAAGTCGCCGCCAAGCTTGATGGTCGCCTCTGTTTCGTACTGAATATTGCTGCTAAACACCTCGAGCGTTGACGCCTGAAGATCAATGGTCGAAGAGTTCCACGCGCTGTTGGCTTCCAGTTTCATGCCGCCGCCAAGCTTCACCGTCGAGGAACCGGCTTCAACCACACTCGCGCCGATGATGGCCACGCCTCCCGTGAGCTTGAGCCCGGCGCGTGAGTACAGGTAGCTCTGCCCGGCGATGCTCATTCCGTTTTGGGCGAAAATATCCACGCCGCCTTCCGTCTCGCTGGAGAGGCCCGAGCCGAACTGGATGCGCGAGTTTTCCAGCAACGCGACGCCGGACTGCAGCTTGATGCCGCCCGCTTGGCCAAGGTTGCCGTCGGCATCCTTAGTTGTCAGCGAATACAGGCCGGCGCTGTTCAACTTGATCGACTGCCCCGCGATTTGAATGCCGCCCGTGCTGCCTTCGCCGGTGGCCAGGCTCATCAGCCCGGTCTCGTCGCCGAACGCCACGTCGCGGTTGCGGATGTTGTCGATGAACTCGCCGCGGTCCAGCCCTTCGCCGGTGTCCGGCGTGGCGCTTGGGTTCTCAATGAGCACCGCGCCTTTTGAACTGACGACCACCCGGCCGGAGTTGCCGCCGATCGATTGCGAGCGAAGCTGGCCCTCGCGAATTGTCACGGCGTCCGCCCGCACGATGATGTTCCCGGAGTTGGCGTCGGCCGCCTCCGAGATTAGCCGCGCTTGGTCAAGCAACACCTCGCCACCGGCCACGTTGATATCGCCGCCCGTGACCAGGCGCGTGCCGTTGAACGTGATTTTCCCTGCGGGGTTGGCACCGAGAAAACCGAATGCCTGCGGCGGCGACGCGGTGAACACGCTTTTATTCGGATCGGCGGCAAGGAACACACCGTCCTTGCCCAAGTTGATCCGGTCGCGGGACGACACCGTGAACGCCCCGTCCACATCGACACTGGCATTTTCGCCGAACAAAAAACCGTTCGGGTTCAGCAGATAAAGATTGGCCCCGGCGATATCGGATTTGAGGAGACCGTCGATCTCGGAGACGCTCCCGCCGGTGACGCGGCCGAGGATGTTGTTGATGGCGTCCGGCCCGGTGAACGTCGCCGACCCGCCGGTTTGCACGTTAAACTCGGTGAAGCTGTGAAACAGATTGCCGCCGACCGTTTTGCCCAGCGAGTCAGGAATCAGAAAATCCGGCCCGGCCAGCGCGCCGCCAGCGCTGAACGAGTTGTCCACGACGACTTGGCCAAGCGCCTGGCCAAGCGAACCCAAAATCAGGCCAAGCGACAGCAAGCCGCAAAGCTTTTTGGGAAGGAAACTGGTCATTCAGGTGGAGGCAGCGTGATGTTCACGATGGCTTGGGTCAACAATAAACGGCGGGCAATCACCCGCCGTTCAAAAACATTTCGTACCGGTTCCACTCAGCCTTCGGTCTTGGCGGCGGCGTAGTCCAACTCGGCCACCTCAGGCAGGCCAACCTGCTTGAACAAATCCCCGCGCTCCTTGAGGAGAACCTTGTTGGAGGGATCGGCTGTGATTTTCTCGGTCAAGTCTTGCAGCATATCGTACCAAATGCCGTGCTTGCCGTAATCATTAAAATCCTTCATCGGCTCCTTGGCCTTGATCCGGCGAATACCCCCGGTCGAGGTGATGTCCAGCGAGCCTTGCAGCGGATTCGGGATCAGCGCCACGTTCCACTCGTAGTCGGCATCCTCCTCCAGCTTGATGCCAAGGTCGCCCAAAGAAATCCCGTGCAAACCG
>CAUZVJ010000248.1:0-3942 GCA_963583225.1 Verrucomicrobiia bacterium | reverse complement strand
CCACCTGCAGGAATTGGCGGATGTTGTTTTTGCAGTTGGCCCGCCGCGCGCGCTCCTTGGCGCTGGCCAGGCCGGGCAACAGCAACGCGGCGAGGATGGCGATGATCGCGATCACCACCAGCAGCTCAATCAGCGTGAAGCCATTGCGTCTGACCAGGCTCATTCGCTGCGGAGACGGAAGAATTGTTGTGAGGCGCTTGGCCGGACGCGGACGACGTAACGGTCATCCTCCTTGGCCGTGCCGCTGCCGACCTCGCCCCAGTTGGCCGCTTGGCCAAGCGCATCGGTGGACTCGAGCGCGAAGTCGCCCTTGGCCGGCCAGGAAAACTCGAGCCGCGCGCCGACGATCTTGACCGTCAACGGCTGCGGCTCGACGACCCGCTCGCTCATTTGCAGCTTGTACAGCGTGCCTTTGGAGTTGCGAACGTAGAGGCTGCGGTTGGCCAAAACCGGCACGGTCCAGCAGGTGCCGGTGATAACTTTGGCCTTGGCCAATTGCTTGAAACGGCTCGGCGACGCCTCAGTGATGTAAAGGTCGCCCTTGCGGCTGAGAATGATCAACTTGCCGTCGGCGGCGGTGATCGAGGCGCACGGGATGCTGCTTTTCGTCCACTCGGTCTTGCCGGTTTTCATGTTGATGCAGCGGACGGTGCTGCCGCGATCGATGCGGCCGTCTGCGCCGTACAAATAATCGCCGATCACCACGCCGGGGTTGAAGTGGATTCGCATGTTGCGGTTCTTCCACTTGGAGCGGGTGCTGGTGCCGCGCAGCTCAAACAGCTCCCCGTCGCGGCTGTTGGAGGTGATGAAAAACTTGCCGTCGTAAACGACCGGGTCGGCGGCGTTGACATCGGCGGAGGTGCGGAACGACTTGCTCCAGAGTTGGCGGCCGTTGGCGAGATCGACGCCGTACGCGTACTTGCGGCTGAACATCACGACAGCGTCCTTGCCGTTGTGGTCGTACGGGACCGGCGTGGCGTAGCCGGCCTTGTCGGTGCCGGTTTTCCATTTCAGGCTGCCGGTTTTTTTGTTGAGCGCAATTCCCCTTGAGCCGACGTTGAAAACAACGCGATCGTCATGGATGAACGGCGACGACGCAAACCCCCAGCTCGGCACCGGCACTTTGTAAAGCCGCTTCAAATCTTTCTGCCAAACAATATCGCCGGTGGCTGCCTCGAAGCAGTACGCCTTGCCGGTCTTGCTCAGCGTGTAAACAAAATCGCCGTCAACCGTCGGCGTGGCGTTGGGGCCGCCGTCGTAAAGGTTGGGCGTCAGTGCTTCCGAATAGGCGTGCTGCCAAAGCTCGTCGCCGGTGGCGTCGTCGAGCGCGATGACCAGGTCGCGGTTGGACTTGTTGCCCATAGTGAACACCCGCCCGTCCGCCACCGAGACCGTGGCAAAGCCGGTGCCGACCGACGCCTTCCACAATCGCTTCGGGCCGCGCGATCCCCATTTCTCGAACCAGTCCGTTTCCTGCGAGATGCCGTTGTAATCCGGCCCGCGCCAGTTGGGCCAATCCGCCGCCTGGCCAAGCGAGACGGCTGAGACGAGCAATGCTGCTGTGATGAATGTTTTCATAATCGAATCAATTCAGTGCCGAAAAGGTAGGGCAAAAGACCTCTACGTCAATGGCGCAAAGCCCAAAAGCCGGAGATACAGCACACGCGATACCAGCCACTCAGCACCGATGAAACAACGGGATTTACCACCTGTAACGTTATCGCTGGCGTGAGCGTCGCAAAAAAAGTGTTAAAACCACTCAAAAGTGCTTGACGTATCCTGTGGCATGAGGTTTCTTCTCCGCAGTTCGCACGGTGTCTGATGCGAGTGCTGTCGTGAATGTCCGCTACTGCCGACATCGCATCTATCTGACAATTCACCGAAGAGCTTGAAGGTTTCCCCAACCTTGGCGCTTCGGATCGAAATTTGGCCGGTCAAGCCTAGGCTTGGCCGGCTTTTTTGTTTCCGGTGCAATGTCGCGATTTTCTTGTCCGCCACCCGCCGCTGTGTGAGGCTCCCCGGCCCTATGCAACTTCCAAAAAATGGAATCGTCCGCTTGGCCAAGCTGGCCCTGATCGCTGTCGTCTCGTTGAGCTTGGCCAAGTCTGCCGAGGCGGCCAAGCCGAACATCATCTTCATCCTCGCCGACGATCTCGGCTACTCGGAGCTTGGCAGTTACGGGCAGAAAAAAATCAAGACACCCCACCTCGACCGCCTGGCCACGCAGGGCATGCGCTTCACGCGCAACTACTGCGGCAACGCCGTCTGCGCGCCGTCGCGCTGCGTGTTCATCACCGGCAAACATCCAGGGCACGCCTTCGTCCGCAACAACGGCGAAGTGAAACCGGAAGGCCAGCGGCCGATCCCCAAGGCGGAACAAACGATCGCCGAGTTGCTGCGCAGCCACGGCTACGGCACCGGCGCGTTCGGCAAATGGGGACTCGGCTTTCCCGGCTCGGAGGGCGACCCGATCCATCAGGGCTTCGACCGATTTTTCGGCTACAACTGCCAGCGCCACGCACACAGTTATTATCCGGATTATCTCTGGAGCAACCTCAAGCGCGTCCCGCTGAACAACAACCCGCCGGTGCCGGGCCACGCGTCGTTTGCCGAGGGCGCCGACCCCGCCGACCCAAGCAGCTACGACATTTTCAAGGGGCAGGATTACGCGCCGGATCGCATCAACGAACAGGCGCTGGCGTTCCTCCGCAAAAACCGCGACAAGCCGTTTTTCCTCTACTACCCGACCGTCATCCCGCACGTCGCGCTGCACGTGCCGGACGAGGAACTCGAGCCGTACCTCGCGCAGAAATGGGACGACCCGCCGTTCGTGCGGGCCAAGGGCTACGGCTACACGCCGCACTTCACCCCGCGCGCCGCGTACGCCGCGATGATCACGCGGATGGACCGCTACATCGGCCGGGTGCTCGACCTCGTCAACGAGCTTGGCCTCGCCGAAAACACAATCGTCGTGTTCACGTCCGACAACGGCACCACCCACCTGAAGGCCGAGGTGGACTACGACTTCTTCGAGAGCGTCAAGCCGTTGCGCGGCCTCAAGGGATCGCTGTACGAGGGCGGTATTCGCGTGCCGCTCATCGTCCGTTGGCCCGGCAAAATCAAGGCCGGCAGCACCTCCGACTTCGTGACCGGCTTCGAGGACTGGATGCCAACGCTGCTCGACTTGATCGGCGAAAAATCCAGCGCCCCCGCCGACATCGACGGCATCAGCATCGCCAACACGCTGCTCGGCAAAAAGCAGCGGCCGCGCAAATTCCTTTACCGCGAATTCTCCGGCTACGGCGGGCAACAGGCCGTGTGGGCCGGGCGCTGGAAAGCCGTCCGCCAAAACATCCTCCGCAAAAAAAACAAAACCCCGCTCAAGATCGAGCTGTACGACCTGAAGGCCGACATCAGCGAGTCGAACAACGTCGCCGCCGCCAACCCCAAAGTCGTCGCGCGCCTGAAAAAAATAATGACCCGCGAACACACCCCCTCCGAGCATTACCCCATCAAGCCGCTGGATTAGCCGCCGCCGAAACATGTCCGCCTCGCAACTCCAACGACTTTTGATCACCGCCGCAGCGGTGGCTTTGGCTGGCTGCGGAGCCGGGCAAACCGGCGGGCCAAGCTCGGCCAATTCCACCAACGCCGCCGGCAACCCGCCGCTTTACGAGGCGGTTGGCAGTTCGGACTTGGCCGTCGCCCGGCTGCTCTTGGCCAAGGGCGCGGATGCGAATCAGCGAAACCAGTTTGGCCGCACGCTGCTGCATCGGGCCGCTGACGAAAACCGGCTCGAGGTCGTGCGGTTGCTTCTGGCCAACGGCGCGGATGTGAACGCACGCGATTGCCGGGGCTCCACGCCGTTGATCGCCGCCGCAGAGTTTGCGAGCCTGCCGGTGCTCGAGTTGCTGGTCGAGGCCGGCGCGGATGTGCCCACCG
>CAUZVJ010000247.1:0-3956 GCA_963583225.1 Verrucomicrobiia bacterium | reverse complement strand
CCCTTGGCCGCAGCAGGGTGCCTTGGTACGCCGCCGGCAGATAGCCGTTGCTCCAGATCGCCGCGCCGTTGACCGGTGCGCCGCGCGGGTCCTGGATTACCACATACCCGGGCATGTTTTGGTTGCCGCTGCCCAAGCCGTAGCTCACCCACGAGCCGACCGACGGGCTGCCGGGGAACTGGCTGCCGGTGTTCACGTGCAGTGTCGATGGCCCGTGGTTCTGGTTGTCGGTCTTGATGCCGTGAATGAACGCCAACTCGTCGACGTGCCCGGCCAGGTGCGGGAAGCGGTCGGACAACCAGCGGCCGCTCTGGCCGTGCTGCGCGAACTCAAACGGGCTGCCGATGGTGACGTGCGGGAACGAGAGGCGGCCCTGCAGTTCGCCGGAAATCTCGGGGATGCGTGAGAGCGGCTTGCCGTGCAGTTCGCGCAGCCGGGGCTTGTACTCGAACGAGTCCATCTGGCTCACGCCACCCTGCATGAACAGGAAGATGCAGTTCTTCGCCTTGCGCGCGAGATGCGTCTGCCGGGCGGCAAACGGATTTGCCTGGCCAACGCCGGCGCGGAGGTCGTCCACCAACACGCCGCCCAAGCCAAGTGCCCCAATGCCGTTCCAGGCACGGGAGAGGAACTCCCTGCGAGTTGGCCAAGTGCTCGAATTCATCTGAACGCCGAAAATCTAGCACTTGTCCCCACAAACGCGAGACGGAAAACCATCCGCCACGCCAGCCCGCGACCGGCCAGACGGGCTCAGGCAGCGTTTGGATTCACGCACTTCGGCCCCTTGAGGGGATCCTTGGCGTTGGGGATGACCGGATGATTCTCAGCTTCCTTGTTCAGGTCGATCCACTCCTGCTGATCGTCCGGCACATCGTCCTCGGAGAAAATGGCTTCCACCGGGCACTCCGGCACGCAGGCATCACAGTCGATGCAGGTGTCGGGATTGATCAGAAGACGATCCGGTGTCTCGTGGAAGGCCTCCACCGGGCAGACCTCCACGCAACTGGTGTAAACACAATCAACACATGCTCCTGTTACTATAAATGCCATGATATTCTTCCTTGGTTAAAACCGGCGGGAGGCTCGGCATTCAACCCGGCGAAGTCAAGCCACTTTCATCCGCCCCGGATCAGTCAATGTAGACGAACTCGTTGGTGTTGAGGAGAACACGGCAGAAACCGGTGAGGGCGTCGCCTGTGTTTTCCGCCTGGCCAAGAAATTTAGCGAAGTGCCCGGCTTCCTCCGGTGTTGGCGAACGGGAGAATGCCAGGCGATAGGCCAAGCGAACCTGCTCCCCGATCCCCCCGCCGGCCTCACGCCGGATGCGCCTGGCCAGGGCGGCGGCTTCCTCGTTCACGAAGTCGCCGTTGAATAGCGACAACGCCTGCAGCGGCGTGACGGAGGTGCGGCGGCGCGGCCGCGACTCGTCGCACACGGTCGAGTCGAACGCCTGCATGAACGGCATGTTCAGCGTGCGCTGCTGGTAAATGTAAATGCTGCGCTTGCGGCCGGTGTGGTCGAGCTGGGTGTCCCACTTGTTCTCGGAGTATTTCACCGTCTCAGCGATGTCGCCCGGCAACGGCGGGAAGATCGGCAGGCCGTACAGTTCCGGGTTCAACCGGCCGCTCGCCGCCAGCACGCTGTCGCGGATCGCCTCGGCGTCGAGCCGACGTTGTTCGTAGCGCCACCACAAATCATTGAGCGGATCGGCCGACTCGGCCGCTGCATTCTCCACCAACGACGACTGGCGATAGGTGCTGGAGGTGACAAGCAGCCGGTGCATCGCCTTGAGGCTCCAGCCGCTGTCGACGAAACGCTTGGCCAGCCAGTCGATCAGCCCGGGGTGTGTCGCGCCGCCGCTGAGTTTCCCAAAGTCGCTCGGCGTCTTCACGATGCCGCGGCCGAAGTGGCCAAGCCAAAGCCGGTTCATCATCACGCGCGCGGTGAGTGGGTTGTCCGCGCTGGCGATCCATTGGGCCAGGGCCATGCGCCGGCTGCGCGTCGGCCAGCGCTTGAACGGGTCGAGCCGGATAGCCGCCGGATTCTTGTGGCCAGTGACGATGCTCGGGAAACCGGCCTTCACCACCGGGCCGTGGTTGTCGTGTTCGCCTCGCAGTTTAACCGTGGTGACCGGCACGCCCGGCTCGTACGGCGGCCCGAACGAGTGGCGCAGCGACATGGCCACCGGCTTGAGCCGCTTTTGGTGCTGCTTCACGAAGCGCTCGCGGTTTTCCAGCCGGTAAAAAAGATCGCGCTCGGCCTTGGTGAAAAGGTCGTTGGTGCGGTCGTAAATGGTGTCGCGCAGATTGCCCTTCGCCGCAGCGGGATTGATGAAAGTGGCGACCATGCCATCCGCGCCGCCAACCTCGAATCCGTAGCCTTCGCCGCTGAGTTCGGCGGAGAAGATGACAACGATCGAACCGGCTTGGTCATCGAGAAACTGAACCACCCCGCCCCGCGCGATGTCGGCTTTGAGTAAACTGTTGTCGAACATCAGCGCCGGCGCTTGGCCAAGCCGACTCACCTTGGGCTGCCGGGCGACCTCCGCTTGGCCAAGCGCGGTCTTCGTCACTTTATCCACCCACACGCCGACACGGGAGCCGGCGGCGGGATTCGGTGTCTCGGCGTTGGCATCGATGTCCGCAGCGTCAAGCCAGAAACCCAACCCGTCGGTCGGCGGCCCGGGCGTTTGGCCTTGGCCCCCATACTTGGTCGCGACATATCCGGAAAGTGCATCGACTTCGCGTCTGGCCAGCGGGTGGTCGTAAACCAACACCTCAGCGAACGCGCCCTTGTGTCCGCCACCCTGGCCGGAGGCCCCGATGCTGGCGTACTCGGGGGTCCCAATATCACCGAACCACTTGCCGTTGTTGCCCCCGCTTAACGTGTTCAGTTTCTTCGCCGGGTTGCCGTCGGTGAAGAACGCCCATTGTTTTCCATCCGTCGTGGCCACGGCAAAGTGCAGTTTGCCATCGCTGACGTTTGCGGTGTCAAAAAAGTAGTCGTTCCCCAAGCTGCCACCGCTTGCCTGCAGGCCGAACCCGGCGTTCGACTTGCCGACACGCGGCTCGAGTTTTTTGCTCAGCTCGGCCAACTGCTGCTTCGCCGCGCCGACTTCGCGCTCCAGCTTTTTGCGGGTGGACTCGATGAGCGAGCGCTCGTGCGGCCGATAAAAGGCAGCCGGCAGCGGGCCGCCGATCTGGAAGCCGTCGCCGCGCTCGGGTGGCGGGAGCTGCACCGTCGAGAAGAACGCCTGCATGCGATAAAAGTCATCGGTCGGGATGGCGTCGTACTTGTGGTCGTGGCACTGCGCGCAGCCCATCGTGAGCCCGAGGAAAACTGAGCTGACCGTCGAGGTCATCTCGCTGAGCAACTCGTGGCGCGACCGGTCGCCGCGCGGCTCGGTGAACGGCGCGAGCCGCAAAAACGTCAGCGCAACGGTGCGCTCAGCATCCATGCCCGGCAACTCGCCAGCACCCATGATTTCATTGAACTCATCGCCGGCAATCTGCTCCCGGATGAAGAGGTCGTACGGCTTGTCGCGGTTGAGCGAGTCGATGACATAGTCGCGGTAACGCCACGCGTGCGGCATGTCGGGGTCACCCTCATAACCGGCGGTGTCGGCGTAACGCGCGAGGTCGAGCCAGTAGCGCCCCCAGCGTTCGCCGTAGTGCGGATCGTTAAGCAGCCGATCGACCAAGCGCCCGTAAGCGAGCGGGTTGCGATCGTTGACGAAGGCGTTGGCGACATCCGGCCCAGGCGGGACACCGAGCAGATCAAAATACAGCCGGCGGACGAGTGTCCGGCGCTTGGCCAACGGCGCAGGCTCGATGCCCTTGGCCTCGAGTTTGGAGAGGATGAAAGCGTCAACCGGGTTGCTGACCCAGTTGGTCTGCGTGACCACCGGCAACGTCACTTGGCCAAGCGGCGTAAACGGCCAGCGACTGCCCTGTTCC
>CAUZVJ010000246.1:0-3957 GCA_963583225.1 Verrucomicrobiia bacterium | reverse complement strand
ACTTGTGCGTCATGATTTCCGAGACCTTGGTTGTTTTTGAGGAACGATCCTTGAGCACGACTTTTCGCGTGTAATCGCGCTCAGAGATGACACCCACCAACTTCCCGTCATCGATCACCATCAAGGCACCCACCTTGAATTTGTCCATCGCCTTCACCGCCTCGAACACCGTGGCATCCGGCGCAACCGATCGGACAACCCCATGACGATCCTTCAGTATTTCTCTCGCATTCATTGGCGTAACGGTTGACGGAGAGAATGTTGCGCCACTCCCCGCGAATGTCCAGAGGAGAATTCTTGGGGGGATGCCCCCGGTTTTATCGGGCAAAATCTTCCGGAGAAGTGGCGATGGCCCCGAATTCCCTGAGAATTTTCCCATCTGTCGTCACCCCGTTGAGGCAACCACTTCATCAACCGGGCATGTTTGCTCTTCGCGGGTCTCGAGGTTTTTGACGCGGGCTTGAGTGGGGGTGTCTAGGGTGACGAGCCATTTGGCGTTCAGTTCGAGCGCGCGTTTGAACTGTTTGTCCGGCTTGGCTTTGAGGAGGGGGTACTCGGTGGCCAAGCCGGCTTGGCGCAGTTGCTGCACGAGGCCAAGCGAGGCGTTGCGCAGCGACTCGTCGGTGATCTGCACGAAGGCGTCGAGCGCTTGGCCAAGCGGGGGAACCAAGCCGCGGTCGCGCAGCAACTCAGCCAGCACGACGTCGCCCATGCCGAAGCCCAGCGCGGGCAGATCATTTTTGCCGCCGGAGACGAGTTTGACCAAGTGGTCGTAACGGCCACCGCCGGCGATGGCGCGGAATTTGCCCCGCTTGTCGAATGCCTCGTAAACCGGGCCGGTGTAGTAGGCCAAGCCGCGGATGATCCGGTAGTCGATCTTGATGAAATCGCCCAAGCCGCGTGCCTCAATGTTACCAATGATGGCGGCGAGTTCGTCGGTTGGCTGGCCGCTCTCGATGAAGTCGTTCACTTGCTCAAGCGAGAAACCGAGTTTGGCCAGTTTGTCGCCGGACACGGCCGGGTCTTCACGGTCAAGTTTGTCGACGATTTGATAAAAATCGTAAGTGCCCGATTCCTGTCCTCCGCCGTTTTCGAAAAAGTCCTGCCAAGCGCGGCGACTGCTGAGTCGTATGACGAAGTCGTCGCTCGTCAGCTTGAGGTCGCGCAGTGTGTCAATGAGCAGAGCGATCAACTCGGCGTCGGCGGCCCAGTTTTCTTCGCCGAGGATGTCGGCGTTGAGTTGGAAATGCTCGCGCAACCGGCCTTTCTGCTGGCGTTCGTAGCGGAAGAGTTGCGGGATGGAGAACCACTTGATCGGTTTTTTGTAGTTGCGCGTGTGCGCGGCGGCCATCCGTGCGAGGGTGGGGGTCATCTCCGGGCGCAGCGACACGGTGCGGTCGCCTTTGTCGGTGAAGTTGTATAGTTGGCCGACGATCTCGTCGCCGCTCTTTTTGGTGTACAGCTCCAGTTCCTCGATCGGTGGGCCGTCGTACTCGCGGAAGCCGTAGCGCTCGGCGGTTCCACGCCAGGTGTCAAAGATATATCGGCGCAGATCGAGGCTCCACGAGTCCGCAGTTGGAGTCGGTTCCGGGTAAAAATCTCGAAAGCCGGGGAGTCCTTTCACTGTTCAACGGGCTGCTTGGCCAAGCAATCGGTTACTTGCTGGCGGCGGCGAGTATGTCGCGGACATCGATCGGCTCCATGCCGGCGGCGACGATCGCCTTGATGCCCATGTCCGCGTCTTCATACGCCCGGCACTTTTCCGGTGCAACATTGATTCGCCTTGCGGCCTCAAGAAATGTGTCCGGCGCCGGCTTGGGCTTTACGACATCCTGACTGGTGACGATGGCGTCGAAGTAGTGCCGGATGCCGCAGTGTTGAAGGATGCCCTCGACGGTTTCGTGAGTGCCACCGGAGGCGATGGCCATCGGGATTTTACCGTGGTTTTCGCGGACGACCTGCATGACCTCCGGAATTTCCCCGGCATCGCCGATCAATTCCATGTACTTGGCTTCCTTTTGGAATGTCACCGTTTCGGAGTCAATCTCGATGCCTTGTTCCTCGGAGAGCATTCGCAGCACTTCGAATGGCGAGACGCCGCCAAGCGCGTAAAACCGGTCCTCGGGAAACACGAGGCCGTGCTTGGCCGTGGTGGAGCACCAGGCTGCGTAGTGGATTGGCATGGTGTCGACGATCGTTCCGTCACAGTCGAATATAAGTCCTTCAGGTTGCATGAAATTTTTCGATTACTCGAGGGCGGCCAAGCGCTCTTTGAGGTCGTTGGCAAGGAGGGCCGACACTACCTCCTCGATCTCGCCCTCGATGAACGTCGGCAAATTGTACAGCGTGAGGTCAATGCGGTGATCGGTCACGCGGTTCTGCGAAAAATTGTAAGTGCGGATGCGCTCGTTGCGTTCGCCGGTGCCGATTTGTGCCTTGCGCTCGGCGGCGTACTTGGCGTGTTCCTCGGCGATCTTTTGCTCGAGCAACCGCGAGCGCAGCACCTTCATCGCCTGCTCTTTGTTTTTCTGCTGCGAACGCCCGTCCATGCAGCGGACGATCAGGCCGCTTGGCTTGTGCTGAATCTGTACCGCCGAGTCAGTCGTGTTCACCCCTTGCCCACCCGGCCCGGAGGCGCGGCAGACGTTGATCTCCAAATCTTCCGGTTTGAGTTCGATATCGACAGCCTCCGCCTCGGGCAATACGGCGACGGTGACAGTACTCGTGTGCACGCGCCCCTGCGTCTCGGTGGCCGGCACGCGCTGCACCCGGTGGACGCCGCTCTCGAACTTGAGTTTCTTGAATACGTCCTGCCCCTTGATGCCAAAAATCACTTCCTTGAAGCCACCGAGGTCAGACGCGCTGGCGTCCAACGGTTCGACCTTCCAACCCTGCGACTCGGCGTACCGGATGTACATGCGGTGCAGGTCGGCGGAGAACAGGGCGGACTCCGCACCACCGGCGCCGGCGCGGATCTCGACGATCGTGTCGCGCGAGTCGGTCGGGTTCGGCGGGATGATGCCGTATTGCAACTCTAGCCCAAGCTTGGCTTGTTCCGACTCGAGTTCGGGCAATTCCTCCCTGGCCAGTTCCGCCAGTTCCGAATTGGTCGGCTCGCTCCGGATCAGTTCCTTGTTCGCGTCGATGTCGGCGCGCAGCTTGAGGTGGCGTTCGCCCAGCTCGGCCAGTTTTTTCATCCGCGAGTATTCGCGGGTCAGCTCGAGTATTTTTTTATTGTCGCTGGCCACATCGGGACTGCTCAGGGCGCTTTCCAATTCGTCCCGGCGCTTGCAGAACTGCTCGATGTAGGGTTGAAGATTCACGCTCCAAAAACAGAGAACGCCCGCGGGAGAAAACCGATTCTCTGCTGCGGGCGAACTGCTGAAAGCTGGCTAAAGACTCTTCTTTTTGCGCTTCTTGTCGGCGGCCTCCTTGGCAGCCTCGCGGGCGGCCTTGGTCTTGGCCAAGCGCTGCTGGAACTTGTCCACACGACCGGCGGTATCAACAAATTTCTGTTGGCCGGTGTAGAACGGGTGGCACTCGTTGCAAATGCCGATGAGCATGGTGGGCTTGGTGGAACGCGTCTTGATTTCATTGCCGCAAGCGCAACGAATCGCCGATTCCACATATTCCGGATGTAAGTCTGCCTTCATAAAAAAGGGCGGACAAATTACCAAGGAAAATTGAAATGACAAGGGCTTTTTTGAGCAAATTCGCATTTTTGTTACCATTACTTGGTATGCGCCTTTGTGGTGTTACGTCCTTGACAGGCGCTGTGGAGTGGGGTTGTTTCCCCGGCAGTGAAGTCATTTAGGCTCATTGTGATGTGTATTCTGGCGGCTGTCTGGCTGCCGGCGACCACCCATTGCATGCTGGGTGCGGCTGGGTGGCTCCCGGAATTCTGCTGCGAATCGGAGCATCAGCACGATGGCGATGAGCAATCCCGAGACGAGCACA
>CAUZVJ010000245.1:0-3960 GCA_963583225.1 Verrucomicrobiia bacterium | reverse complement strand
GGCACCGAGGCCAAGCGCATCGATTACGGTTACCGCTTGGCCACCGGCCGGGGAGTCAAGCCAAGCGAGCGCGACGAAATCCTTTGGCTGCTCGTGTCGCAACGCAAGCGTTTGGCCGAGGGGTGGATTTCGATCGATGACATCGCTTTTTCCGACATCGCACCGCGCGGCAAGTTGCCCGGCGGCATCACGCCGCAGGACGCCGCCGCGTGGACGATCGTCTCGCGGGTGCTGTTGAATCTCGACGAAACCATGACCAAGTATTGAGCCGATGAATCACGATTTTCACAACGAACGAGCCAGCCTGTTGCGCCGCCGCTGGTTCCTGCGCGACTGCGGCGTGGGGCTGGCCGGCATTGCGCTGAACTCACTGCTTTCCCGCGAGGGTCGGTGCGCCAAGGTGGCCCCGCCGCTTGCGCCGAGACGGCCGCATTTCGAGGCCAAGGCCAAGCGCGTCGTTTATATTTTTCAGGCCGGTGCGCCGAGTCATTTGGAGATGTTCGACCCCAAGCCGGAGTTGACCAAGCGCGACGGGCAACTCCCGCCGGCCGAGCTGCTCAAGGGCTATCGCGCCGCGTTTATCAACCCGAACTCGAACCTGCTTGGCCCGAAATTCAAGTTCAACAAATGCGGCCGGAGCGGCATGGAATTGAGCGAGGTGCAGCCGCACGTCTCCGGCATTGCGGACAACATTTGCCTCATCCGCTCGATGCACACCGAGGCGGTCAATCACGCCCCGGCGGAGATTTTGATGAACACCGGCTCGCAGCAATTCGGCCGGCCAAGCCTCGGCGCGTGGACGCTGTACGGCCTCGGAAGCGTGAGCGAGGATTTGCCCGGCTACATCGTGCTCACCAGTGCCAAAGGAACGAGCGGCGGTGCGTCCAATTACAGTTGTGGTTTTTTACCGACGGCTTACAACGGCGTGCCGTTCCGCGACAAGGGCGACCCGATTCTTTACCTGTCCAACCCGAAGGGCTTCGACGAAGCGACTCAGCGCGCCTCGCTGGACACGCTGCGACGGCTCAACCAGCAAACGCTCGAGTCCGTCGGCAACCCGCAGACGGCGGCGCGCATCCAGAGCTACGAGACGGCGTACCGGCTGCAGTCGAGCGCTCCAGAGTTAATGGATCTTTCGCAGGAACCGAAGCGCGTGCTCGAAGCGTATGGCATCAAAGATATCAACGAATCAAACTTCGCGAGGAACTGTCTGCTCACGCGGCGGATGCTCGAGCGCGGCGTGCGGTTCGTTCAGTTGTTCCACGAGGCATGGGATCAGCACGGCAACCTCAAGGCCGGCGTCGCCGCCAACTGCAAAACGACCGACCAGGCCACCGCTGCGCTCGTGAAAGAGTTGAAGGAGCGCGGGTTGCTCGACGACACGCTCGTCGTTTACGGCGGGGAATTCGGCCGGACGCCGATGGTGCAGGGCGGCAACGACGGGCGCGATCATCACAACCGCTGCTTCAGCGTTTGGCTTGCCGGCACCGGAGTGAAGGCCGGGCACGTCCACGGCACGACCGACGACTTCGGCTTCAACGTCGTCAAAGACCCGGTGCACGTCCACGACCTTAACGCCACGTTGCTGCACCTGCTCGGCTTCGACCACGAGCGGTTGACTTTCCGTTTCCAAGGCCGCGACTTCCGCCTCACCGACGTGCACGGCAACGTCGTCAAGAGTGTTTTGGCCTAACGTATGAAAGTCACGCTGGAGTTGACAAAAGATCCGGGGGGGAGTATTCACCCCACTTTGACAAACGGAACGAAACATATTGCTTCAACATCAGTTATAAGGAGATGTCATTGTGCTTTCACTCTGATTGAGTTGCTGGTGGTGATTGCCATCATCGCCATACTTGCGGCGATGCTGCTGCCGGCCTTGGCCAAGGCCAAGTCGCAGGCCGTCTCCACCCTGTGCAAAAACAATCTCAAACAAATGGGCTTGGCCACCGCGTTGTACACCATGGACAATGACGACAAGCTCCCGTTCGCCTGGGCCATCCGGCACGATGCGAACATCAACAATTTCCAGAACCTGCTGGTGTCGTACGTCCTGCGGAACAAGTTCAAGGCCGGGTGGAAAACCGAAGACAGCGACTTTGCCAAGAACGTCTACCGCTGCCCGACACGCATCAAGGAGCGGCACATCGGCGGCAACCCATGGAAGATCAGCTACGGGATGAATCAGTACAACAATCTGGGTTTCCCCAGTAACCCCAGATACCCGACGCCTCCTGGCCAACCGCCGCATCCCGAGACCGCGAAGCTCACCTCCGTGCGTGAGCCGTCCGCCACGTTTTTGATCTCCGACATTTCGTACGAGTTGAACCACCCCGCCGTGACCTACCTGACCAAGAACAGCAGTGGCCGTTATCATGTCGGCTACAAGCACAACATGGATCACCCTGCTGGAGCCGCCAACATCGTCTTCATGGACTCGCATGTGGAGTCGAGAAAGAAGGACAACATCCATGACATCATCATGGATTTTAAGAAAAAAAACCGCCGCAGATGATCACTCGACTTGTTATCGTGAATGATTTAATTCCCCTCAGCGAATTTGACTATCCATAAACAGATCCACTCCAGAACAAAATGAAACAAACAAACACACGAACCAACACAATGAGCCTTGCGCTCATTATTGCGGGCGTGGCGTTGTGGTCACTTTTTAGCGGCACGGCGTTTGCGCAGGAACAGGTGCTCATCTTTCAGGACACCTTTGAGGTCTCAGAGACGGAAACCACCGATCTTGGCTTCGAAAACGATGAAAGGCAGAGCGGTGTGCTGGGCGCGACCACTTATTCCGACTCGTCGGAGGATCTGACTGTTCTCAACTCGGAGTGGGCTCCGGGCAAGCTGAGTCTTTTTCCGGAGCCGGGTAGCGATTGGATTTCGGTTTCCCCGGATCACAACTTCGCCTTCGGCAGTCCGTTCACCATCGAGTTCGAGGTGGACGCCGGGCTCGATGACGAGGACAACGCCTCGGGCGACTGGGCCGCAGTCGTATTTGGGGCCACGTCGAAAAACTCGTGGGTCATCAGTGCCGACGGCTTCGGCATCCTGTTCCGCAACAACGGCGATATCCAGGTTTTTGACGGCGGCGCAAGCATCTACGGAGGCAACGGCGGTTTCGCCGACGGCATTCCGAAGGATGACCTCGAGGTTCGCATCGAGGTTGAGGTGGACAGTTTCGACGGCGCGTCACCGGCCACTATTCGCGTGTTTATCAACGGTGAGGCTGCTGTTATCGCAGCAGGCGGCGCAACGGAATACGTCAAAGCGGCTGGGTTCAAGGCAAACTTCATCACGCTGCTGGGCGGTGCGTTCGGCGGCAACACATGGCAGCATACGTTTGATAACTTGAAAGTCTCGGCAGCCCCGGCCATTGCCGTGTCGCCGACCCGGTTCAACGCCATCGCCGGGGACACGACGGACGACGTTACGGTCTCGGTGCCCAAGTCGCTTATTGAGGCCGGTGTGGTTGAGGTCACCGCGCAAAGCCTGACTCCGGGCATTGTAGGGATCGAGGGAGCGGGAGACGACGGCAAGTTGGTGTTGTCTTTCGCCGATGCCAATCAGGCCAGCGGCACGTTCAAGATCAACGCCGGCGGCGGCGGGGTGGGCAGGGTTCTGCTCTCGAGTGGGCAGGCCGGGTTTCTGTCTAAAAACATTACAGTCTTGGTCGCCAGCGGTGTTGGTATTGAGGAGGTCGTTTTTTTAGACACCTTCGAAACCTCGTTCGAGGATTGGGACATCAACTACGAGAACGATGAGGGCCGGCAAAGCGGCACGGCTGGGGTTCTTGATTATGTTGAATCGGAAGCATCGGCCGCGGGTGGTGCTGCCGATGAGTTCACAATAGTGAATCCGGATTGGGCGGAGGGCAAACTTTACATCGTGGCGCAGAACGTGTCGCCCGATTACAATTTCATCGATGGCCCGGAGTTTGAAATCTCC
>CAUZVJ010000244.1:0-3988 GCA_963583225.1 Verrucomicrobiia bacterium | reverse complement strand
CAGAGGACTTGCCGAACGTCTTGTTGATCAACTCGGAGACAACCGCGCCTGAGGCGTGCTTGAGGGCGTAAGTTTTCATCTCGCGCTCGACGGCGGAGGCAACGTCAATCTCACCGAGTAGTTGCTGGATGCGGTGTATGCTCTCGAGCCGATCCGTGATGATCAACCCCTGCCCTCTCGACAGGGGCGCCACCGAACCGGCGTTGGACAACAGCGAGGCCGCAGCCGATGAGACCTCGCCGGCGTCAAGGTGCTTCAGCCTCAAAACAACGGTGACAATCTGGCCGGGCCGAAAGTCGCCCGTGGTGTCCGAGCCCCGGACAACCTTCAATGGCATCTTCTGTATGTTCTCCAGCTTGGTCAACTGCAGGTAACGGCCCGACTCGACCAATGCCACGCCTTTCATCGACAGGATCACGTTGAGAACATCCATCGCCTCCTGATAAGTGTACGGCTCCGAATCGAAGAAGGTGAGCGTGCCTTCAACCGGTGTCTCTGTGATCAGCGGCTTGTCGGCCATTTGCGAAAAGCGCTGCAGCGCGTCCGCGTACGGCACGCCTTCAAACTGAAACCGGATGTTCCTCTTTTCCTTGGCTGGTTCGACTGGCTCGACGTCGGTTTGCTTGGCTGGTGTTGGAGCGTCGGTTTGCGCGACCACAACCAACGGCAGCGCACTCGACAAAAGGAACAGGCACACGGACATACTGAACGGTTTCATAATTAATTCTTTAATAAAAGGAAAACGCCTCATCACTAAACATTGGCAAGCAACCGCCGAGGTTGCCGAAACCAGAAAACAAGACATTAAAGTTCATCCGGGAAACGCTGTCCATCGGGACTTATTCACAACTTCCCAACAGGTTACAAACGCCCCCTTTATGCGAACATCAAAAATCAGCCCAATGTTGACTCGATTCAACCTGTTTTATTCGAACCTAAAAATTTAGATTTTGCAACGATGGGTTGAACCGTTAGCTCTCCAAGTCCGGCGCAGGCGAGACCTCAAAAGCTTCTCCCGACCCCTTGACAACCAACTATTCCCGGCTTTTTGCGAGGAACTACTGCGGCACATAGGAGCCAATCAGAAGAGATCGACAGGAAACTGGAAAACCGATGTCGGTTCAACGATGGCCACCCCGGGAGCGGTCAATTCGCAGGCACGAGCCGGGTGACTTTGACGTTGTCAAACTCGACCCATGTTTCAAATGTCCACAGGGCGATGCGGCCGTTTTTGACGCCGGGATGATCCGCCGGGATGGTCTCGTCGAGGATTAGTTTTTCGAAGCGATCGAATCGCGTGTGCCCGCGCATGCCGGGAGGAAAACCAAACGCCGAACTGACCGAGCCGTCCTGCTCGACGGTGTAGTAAAACGGAACCATGTAATGAAGCGCCTGTCCGTTTCGGGGCTTGGCTCCGGTGAAGGGATGCACGAACTCGATCGGGAGAATCACCTCGTCGCCCACGTCGGCGAGACGGTCGCCCGTTTTTCGTTCCATCGCCTGATTAATCTCCATCCGCACGCACGGTTGCGCTTCCGGCAGTTTGCCTTTGTACGACCGGATCACTTTGATCAGCGCATCCTGATCGGCCAGTTTTCCGCCTTTGCGGCAGAGCACTTTCACAATCTTTGCCAGCACGACGGCGTCGGCGCGGGCGATCTCTTCGCGGAACTCGGCCACCGTCGGATGGGCGTCCAACACCGTTGGCGTGATCGAGAGTTGCTGGGCGCGGGCGGTGATGGATAGCGCCAAAACCAAGACAAGCGCAGCGATCCCGCCGGTCATTTTTGTCGTTGCTTTCATTTGTCTTTCGGAGTCGGTGCCAACAGGAAATGCACGAGGTCGGTGATGTCCTGTTCGCTCAGGTCGCGGGTGCGTCCGCGTTTGTTGTCTGGATTGTGAGTGGTGAGCACGTCGCGCAATGTTCGGGAGCGGCCGTCGTGGAGATAAGGGGCCGTCTCCCAGCAGTTTCGCAGACTCGGCACGTCGGCGCGCAGGCCGGTTCCCACGTCGGCGGGTTTGTTTTTCCCGGCGGCTCCCGAGCGCGTCAGGTGCGGCCCCGAATGGCAGCGGCTGCAACGGACACGCGGGCTGTTAAAAAGAGCCTTTCCACGGTCGGCCGACTCGCGGATTTCCCCCCTTGGCCTGCCCTTGGCCAAGTGCAGGTTGGGCCTTGGCCGGAGCGACAGCACGAACGCCGCCACGGCGTCCATCTCCGGCGACCTGCCCTCCGGTTGCTCCGGGAACGCACCGCCGCCGCAGTCGATAAAGCCGCTGCCGCCGAGGAATGAGCGGATGAATTGATCCTCCTCCTGAACGGTTTTGTACCCGCCGGTGATCAGCAGCGGGGGCGCGCTCCACGATGTCACCGCCAAACTTTTCGGGTTGGCCAAGCGTGGTGACTTTGGCTTTTGCGCCCCGGTGAATTCCCACACGAGCGAGTCGGACAACCCGCCGCCGTCGAGGCGGCAGACGCCGCACGGGAGCCACCGGTTGGGCGTCATGCGGGTGTCACGCGTGTTGTGAAACACCTTGGCCCCGAGGAGTCGCTGCGCGTCCCACGGCTCATCGGTCACCCGCACTTCGCGCAAAATTTTCGGGTCGCGGACATCCGCCAGAGAAATCTGCACGACCGATCGCGCCCAGCGGCAGTTGACAAATGCCGTCCTGCCATCCCGCGTGACGGCGATCCCGTTTGGCCCGTCGGGCAGCTCGAGCAGCGACCGTTCGGCCACCAGCCCGCGCTCGTTGTAGCAGATTATTTTCATGTCGTGCGAGGCAAAGTAAACGTCCACAAAATGTTCGCCGTCACCGAGGAATGTGACCGCCGCCGGCACCGCAACCGCCTGACCGGCGAAACTCGAAACGATCCCCGCGTGACTCAGTTCGCGGTCACGCCCGAGATCGCAAATCCGCACTGCCGCCTGCACGGTGGTCTTGTGGCTCAACGGTCTGCCGCTCTGCGTGACGCCCCGGCGGACGTTGGCATGCATGCCGGCCACGAGCGCCCGGTGCCCCTGCGGATGCAGCGCGATGGAGCCAAGCGCGTTGAACACACCGCCCCGCCCGCCGCCCACGTCGCCGTCTTCAGCCAGTTCAATTTCGCCTTGGACAGCGAGCGTGCCGGTGTCGATTTTGGTGACAATGCCTTTGCCGCCGATCTGAAAATAATGCGTGACGTATACCAACCTGCCGTCGGCGCTGCGGGCCATCGCGAACGGGCGCGCCCTGACCGGTATCCGCGCCGTGACCTCGCGCTTGGCCAAGTCCACAACCGCCACCGCGCCCGGTACATACTGGCCGTCAACGTACTCCCCCGCGTACTGGGCGTCGAAGGCCCGCCGACCGTCAGTCGACAACACCACCCCAACCGGCTGCCCGCCGATCGGGATTTTTGCGGTGCACTTGGCCGTTCGCAAATCGACGACCGCCAACGCCTGCTGCCGCTGCGTCGTCACGACCAACAGACCGCCGTCCGGGCTGACCGCCAGCGTGCGCGGCTCGCTGCCGACGGCGACTTCGCGGACGCTCTCGCCGCTTGGCCAAGCCCAAAGGCTCACCGTGCCGCTGTCCTGATTGGCGACGCAGACCGTTTTTCGTCCGGCGTCAGAACGATGGAAGAGCTCTGGCTGGCCTCCTCGGCGTTGACCAAGGCCGCCACAACCAGCGATGCCAGAATGACCGCAACGCCGGCAAAACGAAGGGGTGTGTCAAATCTCACCGTTACCATCGCTGAAATGTGCGTACATTTGCACCATTTGTTGCGCCTATAACCATCTCATCCTCGGCATGGAAAAGCGACGCGAGGATGTTGTTGCTTTCCCAGTCCGCGTTTTGGCAGAAGGTGAATTCCGGGTAAGCCTCGCGAACCTTGTCGATCTGGTAGCCGCCGATAAAAACGATGTCATCGAGACCGTTGGCACGGAACGCAGCCAGCGCCCAGTCAAGGATGCGACGCCCCTTGACCTCCGCAAAACACTTTGGCGTG
>CAUZVJ010000243.1:0-3994 GCA_963583225.1 Verrucomicrobiia bacterium | reverse complement strand
CGCCCGGCTGCTCGACGGCTGCATCAGCCACCTGCTCGGCGGGCACTCGGCCGACACGGTGGACGTCGTCGCCGGGATCGATGCGCGCGGCTTTATTTTCGGCGCGGCGATGGCCCGCGAGTTGGGCGTGGGCTTCGTGCCGATCCGCAAAAAGGGCAAGTTGCCGTGGGAAACCATCGAGGAAAGCTACGAGCTTGAGTACGGCAGCAACACCATTGCCATCCACACCGACGCCGTCTCGGCGGGCCAACGCGTGCTGTTGGTGGATGATCTGTTGGCCACGGGCGGCACGGCGTCGGCGGCGGCGAGCCTCGTGGCCAAGGCCGGCGGGCAGGTGGTAGAGGCGGTGTTTTTCATCGAGTTGGGCTTTCTTGACGGCCGGGCTAAAATGGGCGACGCGCCGGTGCGGTCGCTGGTGTGTTATTGAGTGAGCAGCGAATGCCGAGTGTTTTTATAAAAACTTACGGGTGCCAAATGAATGAGCGCGACTCGGAGGCGGTCGCAGCACAGTTGGTGGCCAAGGGCTATAGCATGACGAGCGACGCGCTGAGCGCGGATGTTATTCTACTCAACACGTGTAGTGTGCGCGATGCCGCCGAGCAAAAGGCGCTCGGCAAAATGAGCCATGTCGCAGGGCAGTTGCGCTCGAAAAACCGCAAGGCGGTCATGGGTTTCATGGGCTGCATGGCGCAGAGCCGGGGGCGGGAGTTGATCGACAAGCTGCCGGACGTGGACCTCGTGATCGGCACGCAGAAATTTCATCGCACGGCCGATCACATCGGCGACTTGCTGGCCGGCCGCGCCGAGGGCGTGGTGGATATCGGCGAGGAAAAGGGGAGCGAGGCGACGATTCGCGAGCATCTGCTCGAAGGCGCGAGCGACAAAAAATCGGTCACGGCGTTTGTCAGCATCATGCAGGGATGCAATCAGTTTTGTACGTTTTGCATCGTGCCGGACACACGCGGCCGGGAGCGGAGCCGGATGATCGACGACATCGTCCGCGAGTGCCGCGAATTGGTAGATCGCGGCGTGCGCGAGGTGACGCTGCTTGGGCAAATCGTGACGAGCTATGGCCGCCGCGAGATCGGCGAGAAGGATGGCAAGTCGGCGTTCGTGCAGTTAATCGAGGCGGTGCACGGGATCGACGGGCTGGAGCGGATTCGTTTCACTTCGCCGCATCCGAAGGGCTACGGCGACGACATGGTCGCGGCGTACGGGCGCTTGGCCAAGCTCTGCGAGAGCGCACACATTCCGGTGCAGAGCGGTAGCGACGCGATGCTCAAACGCATGCACCGGGGCTACACGCGCGAGCGGTTTTTGGAGATCGTCGACAAGCTGCGTGCCGTGAGGCCGGGCATCGGCATTACGACAGATATCATCGTTGGCTTTCCTGGCGAGACGGAGGAGGAGTTCGAGGCGACGATGTCGCTCTGCCGTGAGGTTCAGTTCGACAACGCATTTGTTTTCAAGTACTCCACGCGCCGCAACACGCCGGCGGCTGCGATGGAAAATCAATTGCCGAAAGAGCTGATCGAGCAGCGACACGCTACGCTGCTCGCGGCGATCGACGAGATGGGGGCGAGGCGTTACGAAAAATTTATCGGCAAAACGGTGGAGGTGCTCGTCGAGGGGCCGAGCCGCCGCAATGCCGCGCGGATGGAGGGGCGCACGCGCTGCAACAAGATCGTGGTGTTCGACGGCGGCAAGCGTTTCCAGAGTCAGTTGATCGACTTGAAGATCACCCGGAACGGATCGTTCACCCTGTACGGCGATCCGGCTATTTTGAACTTGAATTAAACCGTGAACGAGCAATCAAAAAAGTCGGCGGCGACGATGCCGCTGTTTGGTTTTCTGCTGGCGTTTGTCGGCGTTTTTTTGTATGTCGGCATCGGGATGAACAGCCAAGTGAGTCTGGCCAACTTGTCGGTTTTGCTCGGCGTGTTTTTGGCGGCGCTCTCCGGCTACAGCTTGGCCAAGCCGGCTGCGGTTGGCCAAGCGATGCGGGGCTTCCCTCGCGCCAACGCGCCCGGTTACGTGCTGATCCTCGCTGCCACGGCTTGGTTTCTTTGGAGTATCAAAGTCGAGGACATGGCGGATTACCGTGAGATCAAGCAATGGTTTTACATCGGCTTCGGCGCGGTGGGAATCGGCTCGTGCATTTTTCTGCGGGACTTTTTGGCGGTGCGCGGTCTGGCGGTTTTCATGTTGCTCCTGGCCAATCTGATGCTCAACACGCAGCGCATTTACATGCTTGAAGCACCGGAAGCGCACATGTCGGAGTGGCGACTGGTGTTCGCCGTGTGGGCGTACATGATCATCATCATGTCGATGTGGCTGGTGATCTCGCCGTGGCGCATGCGCGACATGATGGAGTGGATGCTGACCAAGCCGCGCCGGCTAGAGGCCAAGAGCTGGTTTCGACTGGCATTCGGTATTTTGCTGATCGTGCTTGGCCTGACGGTGTTCACCCTCCCGGACGCGGCCTTTGACTGAGGGATTGGGATTGATCGACCGCCGCTTTTGGCGGCTAATCGCGTTGGCCAACGCAAGCCGTGAACCAAGCCAAGCTAGACCAGGAACTGCTCAAGGCGATCCAGTACAATAAGCTGGGGCTGGTGAAGCGCCTGCACTCGGAGGGGGCCAGCGTCAACTGCCGCAACAACGAGGGTCGTTCGCCGCTGCACCTCAGTGTGTACAGCGACTGGGATCGCGTCTCGCATTTCCTGATCGACATGGGCGCCGACCTCAACGCCAAGGGCAAGTTCGGCGGCACGCCGCTCCACATGGCTGCGTTCAAGGGCAACCTGGCCATCGTGCAGTTGATGCTCAAAAAAGGCGCCGACCTCCGCGCCAAGGATTCCAACGGAAACCTGCCGATCCACCTCGCGGCCATGTACGGCTGGGCCGACATCGTCGAGGTGTTTGTCAAAATGGTCACTCCGGAGAGATGGCCGCTGCCCCCGCTCATTCCCGGCAAGGCCGAAGACGACGAGCCGGCGGAGGAAACTCCCGTGCAACCGGATTCCGGCGATGAGGAGTTTTTTCCGGCAGACCTGCGATCCCTGATCCATGCCCGCACCACCGACGGGGAGACGCCGTTGCACCACGCCGCCGTCAACTGCAAGACGCACGCGATCGACTACCTGCTCCGGCTTGGGGCCGACCCCGAGGCCAAGGACAACGAAGACACGCCGCCGCAGCTATATCAACCGGGGAATGTGGAGAGTTACTTCAAGATTCCGGCGTACGTGCGGTGCATGAGCTGTGCCGAGAGCATCAAGCTCGACGGCGAGGAACAGCGCAGCGGCATCTATTTTTGCCCCTACTGCGAGCAGGAAGTGGATCACTTGAACTTTGGCAAACAAACCAAGGCCAAGCCGGGCAGTGGTGGTGGCCTGATGAACAAGTTTGGTGGCTGGTTCAGCAGCAGCGAAGACAAGCCAAGCGCTCCATCACCCGCTGAAGAACCGGAGCCGGATCCCGAGCCGACTCCCGAGCCAAGCGAGGACGAACCCATCGCCGCAGAACCGCCGCACGAAGACGAGGACGTCGAGATGGAGGAAAAGCTGGTCCCGGAAACCGTCAATTGTGCGATCTGCCGCAAGAGCCTCAAGCTGGACGAGGAAGAACAGAAACGCGGTATCTATTTTTGTCCCTACTGCAACCGCGAAGTCGATCACATCCACGACGCCGATTGATCGGACGACGGCTGTCCGCCAACATCCCGCAGCACTTTAACCGTGAAATCAAAAACAGGAATACAACGACCCCGCCGCCGGGCGCTTGGCCAAGCGCTTGGCTTGGCAATCACCCTCGCCGGAGTGGCGCTTGGCCAGGCGCAGCAAGTGCCGGTTGATGAGCGCACGCTCTCCAACGGCATGAAACTGCTCATGATCGAGCGGCACCACTCGCCGGCCATTGCCGGCGGATGGGTGGCGCGCGTCGGCAGCGTCAACGAGCGCCCCGGCATCACCGGCATCGCGCACCTCTTCGA
>CAUZVJ010000242.1:0-4029 GCA_963583225.1 Verrucomicrobiia bacterium | reverse complement strand
TTACGAGATGCTGGTGATGAGCGAGACCATCCGGCCGCTGATCCTCAAGCGCGTAGCGTCGTCGATCATCGGCCAGGCCGCGATCAACGAGGGTATGCGTACCCTGCGCGACGACGGTTGGCAAAAGGTGACCGATGGCAAGACGACCATCGAGGAGATTTTGCGCGTGACCATGTCCGACGATCATTTGAAAAACAAGTAGCATGGTGGGAAAGAAAACCAACTGGAGCAGTTGCAATTTGCTCGAGCCGGCGACCGAGGGGGACCGGTTGTGGCAGTTCTCCGTCTCGTCGAAAAAGGTGAAGCTCACCGGCGAACTGCGCGTGGCTGAGGGAGACGACCCACCGGCCAAGGCGGTGGCAAAGGACTGGAGCGACATGATCAGCCGCAAGCTCAACATCGCCACACTGCCGCCGGAGAAGGTTTTTTTGCGCGTCGTCGAGCTGCCGTCCTGCGAGCCGGACGAGCTGTTGCCGATGGTCGAGTTTCAGATCGAGGAATTGTCGCCGCTGCCGATGGCGCAGACCGTTTGGGCCGCCGAGGCGGTGCCCGGCTCCGCCAGTGCGAAGGGCAACCAGACGGTGCTGGTCACGATTGCCGAGCGGAGCGTGGTGGCGGATCGGCTCGACGAACTCGAGGCCTCCAATTTTCTCGCCGACCGGGTGGAGGTGCCGCTGTTGCGGGAGTTGGTGCCCGGCGAGCCAAGCGAGGACGGGGCGCACATTCAGCTCGTGCAGGGAGCCGACTCGGTGTTGGCGCTGGTGTCGTGGTGGTTCGACGGACGACTGTGCGACATTAATTCATTCAACATGCCGGACATCGCGGCCAGCCGAGATGCGTTGGTCGAGAAAATCAACAGCGTTGCTTGGGCGGGAGAGGTCGCCGGCTGGATGCCGGGAGAGCCGGACTGCCACTTGGCCAAGCGCGGCGACGTTGCGGCCGACTGGAATGCGGCCTTGGCCAAATGTTTCAATCGCATCCATGAGGTCGAGCCGATGAGTGAGGTGGACTTGGCCACGGCGGCTGTGGAGTTCGCCGCCCGGACGACAGCGCCCGGACTGATGATCGAGGAGTACAGCACCCGCAACCGGCAACGGTTTTTGGATGGCCTGTGGATGGAGGGAATCAAGGGCACGGTGGCGTTGATGCTGATGGGGCTGCTCGGGTTTTACGTTTACGGGAGTTGGCTGCAAAGCACGCTGGAGGAGAAAAACGAATTGGTGACTGTGCAATCGAACCTGTTCACCAAGGCGCTCTTGCTCAAGGCCAAGGTGGAGACACTCGAGAAACAAAAGGCGCTCAAGTACGCCGCGCTCGAGGCGTGGGACAAGGTGGCCACCGGGCTGCCCGGCGAGTTGAAGTTCACCGAGTTGAAGTTCGAGTCGAGCCGCGCACTTGACGGCAACACAGGCCGGAAACTGCGGATCACCGGCGCGGCGGATGCCGGGAAGGCGACGTTGATTGACGATTATCAGGAGGCGCTGACGCAGATGGAGTCGGCCGACGGCAAGACGCTGTTCTCCGGCGTGCAGGCCGTATCGATCCGGCAGGACTTGAGAAAAAACCAGACCTATTGGTCGTTGACGTGTGATTTCAATGGCGAGTAACGAAAGCATATTTGACAAGTTAAACCTGAGCAGCGGCGAGCGGCGGTTGGTCATGATCGTGCTCGTGGTGCTGATGTGCGCACTCGCGTGGATGGTGTTGGGGATGATTCCCGACCCTGGGGAGACCAAAAAGAACATTGCCAAGGCGCAGACACAGTTGAACAGCTTTACGAATGAGACCAGCAAGACCCTGTTTTACAAAGGCAAGATTCGCGAGCTGGAGGGCATGGGCTCGGCGGTGATGCCGGTCGAGCAGGAGTTCACCATGCGCCGCACCATCAACAACCTCACGGCGGCCAACGGCGTGCGGGTGACCCGCCTCGGGCGCATGACCACCAAGACCAACGAGTTTTTTCACGAGAAAACGATGCGCATCGACTTTTCCAGCAAGGAGAACGACATCGTCAAGTTCCTCTGGAAACTTGGCGGCAGCGACTCGATGGTGCGCGTGAGCGATATGCTCATCAAGCCGGACAAGAACCGTTACCGGCTGGATGGCTGGATGAACCTGACCGCCAGTTACCAAAAGGATCCCAAGGCAACGCAGGCCAAGCCAGCCGCCGCAGCCAAGCCAGCCGCCGCAGCCAAGCCAGCCGCCGCAGCCAAGCCAGCCGCCGCAGCCAAGCCAGCCGCCGCAGCCAAGCCGGAACCGGTCGCGGCCAAGCCCGAGCCGGCCAAGCCCGAGGCCGGCTCGCGCAGAGGGTCGAGAGGCCCGGATGGAAACTTTGGCGACAGCAGGGACACACCGCAGCAGCCGGCCGTGACCCAGCCCAAGCCAGACGCAGGCAAGCGCACGGTGCCCAAGCGAACCATCCCCACCCGGCCCGTCCGCAAGACACAATGAAACGAAACTTTAACCACACGAGAGCCATGAAAAACCTCATCACCGGTATCCTGACGCTGACCTTCGTAGCGCTTGGCCAAGCGCAACCCGCGAACCCACCCGCCCCACCCGCCCCCGGCAACGTCGCCGCGGCTGATCCCGCCGCTGCGCCGTTGGCCATGGACGTCGTCATCCCGATGGCCGACCTGCAACTGGTCAATATGCCGCTGGAGCAGTTCCTCGAGATTTACGCCAACTACGTCAACCGAACCATCCTGCGCGCGGCGGCGTTGCCGAATCTCAACGTCACCCTCCAGGCGCAGACGCCGTTGACGGTCGAGGAAGCCATACAGGCGATGGACAGCGTCCTCTCGCTCAACGGCTACACCACCATTCCGGTGGGGGAAAAATTCGTCACGTTCGTGCCCAGCGCCAACGCGCTGCAGGAGGGTGCGGCGTTCTCGATCATTGACAAAGCCGAAGACTTGCCCGAGGCCAACCAGTACATCACGCACATCAAGCAGTTGAAGCACATCCTGCCCAGCGAGGCCGTGCCGATGATCACGCCGATGGCCAAGAACGCCGCCGGCATCGTGGCGCTCGACGTCAGCAAGACTCTCGTCCTGCGCGACAACTCCTCCAACATCAAACGAATGCTCGAGTTGCTCGAGCGCATCGACATCAAGCCGGAGGAAGATTACAAACTCAAGGTCATCCCGATCCGCTACGGCAAGGTGGAGGAAATCTACGCCACGATGCAGGACCTGATCACCGGCTCCAGCGGATCCCGGCCGACTCCCTCCTCCGGCACCTCGAGAACCTCGGGCCGAACCAGCAGCTCGGGAACCTCGGGCCGAACCGGCTCATCGCGGGGTTCGGTTCGCTCGCTGCAAAACCGTCCCTCCACCAGCTCGTCCAACAACTCATTCCGGAACCGCTTGCAGGGCATCGTGAACCGCGCCGCCGGCGGCGACATCCAGATTTTGGAGAACGCCCGGATCATCCCCGACTACCGCTCAAACTCGCTCATCGTGTTCGCCAACGATGCCGATATGATCAAGATCGATGAGATCGTGGGCCACGTGGACAAACTGCTGGCTCAAGTGCTCATCGAGGCCATCATCGTGAACGTAACCCTGACCGACGGGATGAGCACGGGGGTGAACGCCTTCATGCACAGCGCGGCGGGGCCGGGAGACACCCGCCATATCGGCGGCTTCATGAACGGCGGCCCCTCAACCGCTGGGGCTGCTCCCGCAACACCTCCACCCGCCAACACTGGGGGCGGAAATCAGGGAGGCCAAGGGGGTGCTGCCGATGCGGGTAATGTCGTCGCTGCTGCCGGGAGTGTCCTTAACACACTCGGTGCCGGTGCCTTGGCAGGTGGGTTTTCGTACATCAACCGCTATGACAATTCACTTGAGTTTGCCATGAGCGCAATAGCCAATAACAGCACGGCCAAGGTGCTGCAGACCCCGCGCGTGCAGACCAGCCACGCCGTCCCGGCGACATTCTTCAACGGAGAGCAGGTTCCCTATCAGGGGAGCAGCGGTTACGGTGGTGGTTATGGTGGTGGTTATGGTGGTGGTTATGGTGGTT
>CAUZVJ010000241.1:0-4057 GCA_963583225.1 Verrucomicrobiia bacterium | reverse complement strand
CACCGACCGCGTCGTGCCGGACAACACGCAGGTGCTCGCCAACTTCCCGAGCGGCTACACGCTGATGGTCGTCGGCAGCACGGTGAACCAGCAGGGCCTGCCGGAGATGCTGCGCGGGCACCACGGCACGCTTTATTTCGGCGGCGACAAGGTGGACCTGAAGCCGGAGACGCCGTTCGGCGATGAGATTGATCCCGAGAGCTTCAGCGGCCTCAAGCCAAGCGGAGCGGACTTCTTCGCCGAGCACGCTGACTGGTTCAACGTCATCCGCAACGGCGGCGAAACCAAGGGCAACATCGACCTCTCGATGCGTGCCCAGGTGGTCATATCGCTGGCAGAGATGTCCGAGCGGATGAGTCTCACGCTGTTGTTTGACGAGAAAAGCCGGAAAATCACCACCGGCACCGGCCAGGAGGTGCAGCCTCTCAACTACCCGGCATAAGCCGCTGGCCACAAGCGAATTACCAAAGCTCCGTCACACGTTTGGCGGGTCTTATTTGCGGCTTGGCCGGGCGCTTGGCCGGGCATTCGTCGCCGTCGCAGGCAGGACTCCCCGCTTGGCTAAGTTTTTTCTGTTTTTTCCGGTGGGGAGTCGATAGATTTCCCGGTTCCGGCGATATCATGGTGATGTTTTCCGGTGTTACCATTTATCCAAAATACACAAAAAATGACAAAGACTCCATCGAACGAGCTGACACGCCGTGGATTTATTTCGCACTCCTCGGCAGCGTTGGGCGCCACAGCGTTTGGCCCCTTCATCCTGCGAGGCCAGAACCTGAACAGCAAAGTCAACGTGGCCGCCATCGGCGCCGGCGGCAAGGGCAGCAGCGACACGGACAACAATGCCCGTTGCGGCGCCAACATCGTCGCGCTGTGCGACGTGGACCTGAACAGGCTCCGGGCTCGTGGCGAAAAATATCCCGGGGCCGCCACATATCAGGACTTCCGCAAGATGCTCGAAAAGGAGAAGTCCATCGATGCCGTCTCGGTGTCCACCCCGGACCACATGCACGCCGTCGCCGCCATCACGGCCATGAAGATGGGCAAACACGTGTACGTTCAAAAACCGCTCACCCAATCCGTCTACGAGGCGCGGGTCATGCGCAGGGTGGCCAAGGAGCAAAAGGTGGCCACCCAGATGGGCAACCAGGGCAGCGCCGGCAGCGGATTGCGCCGCGCCGTGCAGGTGGTCCAGTCCGGCATCATCGGGGACGTCACGGAGCTTCATGTCTGGTCAAACCGCCCGGTCTGGCCGCAGGGCATCGACCGCCCGGCGGGCGCGGACCCGATCCCGGAAAATTTGAATTGGGATATTTGGCAGGGGCCAGCCGAGCATCGCCCGTTCAAGGCGGGTTATTATCATCCGTTCAAGTGGCGTGGCTGGCAGTCATACGGCACCGGCGCGCTGGGCGACATGGCCTGCCATACGGTCAACATGCCTTTTCGCGCGCTCAAGATGGGCTACCCGACCGTTGTCGAGGCGGAAGATTACTCCACGATGAACAACGAGACGTATCCGCTGAACTCACGCCTGCGTTTTGAGTTCCCCGCCCGTGACGGCATGGTTCCGCTGAAGTTCTGGTGGTACGACGGCAAGATTGAAGGCAGGCAAAACCAACCCAACAAGGACATCGCCTCAAAAATCAACAGCACCTTCGGCAACATCCGGGGCAGCGGGTGTCTGCTGGTCGGCAGCAAGGGCCAAATCTACACGCCGGACGACTACGGTTCCCGTTACTACGTCTCCCTGAACGATGAGAAGAAATTCAAGGACAGCAAAAAACACGGGGCCGACCTGGCGATCGAAAAGGACTACTGGGTATCCCCCGGCCACAATCAGGAATGGTTCGACATGATGAACGGCGGACGCGCTGCGTACTCGAATTTCGACAGCGCCGCCTACCTGACCGAGATCATCCTGCTCGGCTGCATCGCCCTGCGTGTCGGCAAAAAGAGGATGGAATGGGACGGCCCAAACATGAAGTCGCCCAACACCCCGGAGGCCGCACAGTACGTCAAGCGCGACTACCTGAACGGCTACAGCATCTAGCAACAATCCAATCACCCCGAACCCTCGGGAACCACCCGGCCAGCCAAGCGCTGCGCCGGGTTTTTTTGCAACCGCGAATGGACACGAATCGACGCGAATAATTGAGAGGAAACGGGACGCGGATAAACGCAGATTGAAAGGATTAAAAATTGGTCCTGTTCATCCGTTAAAACCGTATCCCAAGTTGAAAACCGAGAACCGAGAACTGCCAACCTACCCTCCCCGCGCTTGGCCAAGCGCTTGGCTTACAGCTTCCAGCCGGTGCGGTACGGAGGGTTGACCAGTTTGTTGGCCGCGTCGTCGTTGGTGAACCTCATCGCACTGGCATCCCACTCGAGCCGCACACCGCTGCGCTGAATGGCGATCATGCCCAGCAGGCCGACCTCGGTCAGCGCCCCGCCGTACTCGAACGGCGAGCCGGCCGGCTGATTGTTCCGCACGGCCTCAAGCCAGTTGTTTTGGTGACTGCCCCGCACACGCGGTATCTTTTGATCCGGCTTGCCGAACGCCTTCATCTTCGCCTCGGGAATAATCCGGCAGCCCCCCGCGCCGTGCGAGCCGTGCATGATCTTGCCCTTGTCGCCGACCACGACGGCGCCGGTGCCGACCACCTTGCGATTTTCGCGCTTGAGTTCGTCGGGGCGCGGGATGGAATAATCCCCGTCGTACCAGACCACCTTCACCGGGCCGCGATCGCCCTTGGCCGGAAACTCAAAAGTGATCTTCGCGCCCTTGGGATAGAACTCCCTGTGCTTGACCGGGTCGTAACCTTTCGTCTCCGCAGTGATCGCCGTCGGCATGCCCAGGTCCAGCGCCCAGAAGGACGGATCGAGCACATGGCAAACCCAGTCGCCGATGCAGCCGCTGCCGAAGGCGGAGTAACCGCGCCAGTTGAACGGCAAATACGCCGGGTGATAGGCACGCTCGGCGGCGGGGCCAAGCCACAAGTTCCAGTCCAGTCCCTTCGGCACCTCGTGCTCCTCGGTTTGCAGGGCATGTTGCTTGTCAATCTGGCAATAGACATTCTTGAAGGCATCGCACCCGGCGTGCACCTCGGTGACCTTCCCGATCGCCCCCGCCCAAACCAGCTCACAAAAGAAGCGGATGTGGTCCGAGGAATGTCCCTGGTTGCCGACCTGCGTGATGACTTTTTTGTCCAGGGCCGCCTTGCGCAGCGTGCGCACCTCCGCGATCGAGTGAGTCAGCGGCTTCTCCGAGTACACATGCTTTCCGCGCCCGATCGCGCCCATGATGGCGACCGCGTGCGTGTGGTCCGGAGTCGCCACCAGCACGGCATCAATCTGGTCGCCCACGGCATCGTACATTTTCCGGAAATCCTTGAACCGTTTCGCCTTGGGAAATTTCCTGAACGAGTGGGCGGCATTACGGTCATCCACATCGCACAACGCCACGATATCCTCGCCGGCCATCGCGCCGAGGTCGGCTCCGCCCCGCCCGCCGCAGCCGATGGCGGCGATGCGTATCTTGTTGTTGGGTGTGTTCTGCCCCTCGGCCGCACGCAGCACATGGCTGGACACGACCTGAAAACCAAATGCTGTCGAGGCTGACTTGAGTAAAAAAGTACGACGTTTCATGTTTGTTTTGATGGCTTCAAAAACCGTTGAATCGCGGTGACCCTATCCTGCCCTGCACCTGCCTTCAAGGCAAAACAGCACAGCCAAAAGCCAACCATCCCCTTACGGATTGCCACTTGCGACTGCTCAAATCTCACCGAAAAAAGTTGTTTTCTGAATAAAGTTCGGTAATATCTGCGTCGACGCACAAGTTTTACTGATCAAGCTAGGAACAAATAAATTATGACTGAAAATAAAATCACCCGCCGGAGTTTTGTGGAACGTTCACTGGTCGCGGGCGCCGCCCTGGCCCTGCCCACCCACCGCGTGCTGGGCGCCAACTCGGATATCCGGGTGGCCATCATCGGCTGCGGCGGCAAGGGCACGAGTCACCTGCGCGATTTCGCCACCAAACCGGGGGTCCGGATCGTGG
>CAUZVJ010000240.1:0-4090 GCA_963583225.1 Verrucomicrobiia bacterium | reverse complement strand
TCGCCACCCCGGACAAAATCGAAACCAGCATGCCGCTCAGGATCACTTTCCGGGTGCCAATCCTGTCAGCAGTTATTCCCCAGATGAACTGGCCAATCGCGTACGCCAGGAGGTAACCGAAGTCGATCCAGGCCATCTGCGAGTCCAGCAGCCCCACCTCCGTCCCCTCCCCTATCCCGGTCTTGGCGATGGAAAACGACTTGCGCGTCAGGTAAAGCCCAGCATAGCCCAGCCAAGTGAGGGCGAACATTTGCCAACGCCACCGCTCGTACCTCGGATCGTTCCCAAGCAGCTTGAAGATAAATTTCATGACACCCAACGAGTAGGCAAAATGCGGTTGAGACGCGCAGGGCATTTTAAACCCAGATACTCGAGTAGGGCAGGGAAGATGCCGACTGCCCTGGCCAGGCGCAAGCCCGCGGGCAGCGTCACCAGAAATAGCTATTGTCGCCCACATGGCGCTTGGCCAAGCTCCGCGCGCCAATGAAAGAACAGGCGAAAGTCGTCATCATCGGCGGCGGCATCACCGGCTGCAGCATCGCGTGGCACCTGGCTAGGCGCGGCTGGACCGATGTTCTGCTCATCGAGAAGGGGGAACTGACCAGCGGCACCACGTTCCACTCCGTCGGCCTGGTCAGCCAATTCCGCACCTCGCCTGCGCTGATGCGGCTGATGAATTACAGCATCGGGCTTTACGACCAATTCAAAGCCGAAGGCGCCAACAACATCGGCTGGCACAAGGTCGGCAGCCTGCGCCTGGCCTCCAGCCCGAACCGGCTCAAGGCGTTGCAGCGGCACGTCAGCCGCGCGCGCGGGCTGGGCCTCGACGTCGGCACCATCTCCGCCAGGGAGGCGTTCGACATCGCGCCGTTCATCAACCCCGACGGCATCGAGGGCGCGGTGCACATCCCCGACGACGGCTGGATGGACCCCAACGGCATCACGCTCGAGTTCGCCAAGCGCGCCCGCGAACTCGGCGTCGCCATCGAGACGAACTGCCGCGTCACCGGCATCGGCCGCGACGGCGCGGGCGCAGTCACGCACGTCGAGACGGACAAAGGAACGGTGCAAACGGCGATCGTCCTCAACGCCGCCGGCCAATGGGCGCCGCGCCTCTCGGCGATGGTCGGGGCACTCACGCCGATGGTGCCGATGATGCACCAATACGTCACCACGCGGCACATCCCCGGGCACGAGTTGCCGGAGCAAACGCCGGTCGTTCGCGACCCCGACAACCTGTTTTATTTTCGCGAAGAGGTCGGCGGCTTCCTCGTCGGCGGCTTCGAGCTGGAACCAAAAACCTGGGCCGCCGACGGTGTCGCGTGGGACTTCACCCAGCAACTGCTGCCGGAGGACTGGGAGCTGTTCGAGCCGGTAATGGAAGGCGCGCTGCGGCGCGTCCCGCTGATCGAGCGCGCCGAGGTCATCAAGCTCATCAACGGCCCGGACGCCATGACGCCGGACGGCCACTACTGCCTTGGCCCGGTGCCCGGCGTGCCCGGATTTTTCGTCGCCGCCGGCATGTCGCTCAACGGCATCGCCGGTGCGGGTGGCGTCGGCAAAGTGATGGCCGAGTGGATTATCGACGGCGAGCCGTCGCTCGACCTGCACGAAATGAACGTCCGCCGCTTCGGCGCGAACTACGGCAACACAGGCTTCGTCGCCGAAAAAGCGCGTGAGGTGTACCACTACTATTATCACCAACACTATCCGGCCGACGAAACCCTCTGGGCGCGCGACCACCGCAGGAGCCCGCTGTACGACCGGCTCGCCGCTCTCGGCGCGGAGTTTGGCGAGAAAAACGGATGGGAACGCGTCAACTTTTTTCGGCCCGGCGAACCGTCCCGCCAAGCAGCCGACGACCAACACAAATGGGGCTGGGGCCGCGCGCCGTATCACGATCTCATCCGCGAGGAATGCCTCGCCGCCCGCGAGCGAGCCGCGCTGTTCGACATGACGTCTTTCGGCAAATTCGAGGTCAGCGGCCCCGGCGCGCTTGGCCTGCTGCAACGCGTCGCCTGCAACAACATCGACCGCCCCGTCGGCTCGCTGATTTACACACAATTCCTCAACGCGCGCGGCGGCATCGAGAGCGACCTCACCGTCTGCCGCCTGGCCACCGACCGTTTTCGCGTCATCACCGGCACGTCGTTTTTGTCGAACGACCTCGAGTGGGTGCGCGCACACGCGCCTGCCGACGGCTCGGTCGAAATACGCGACGTGACCGACGATTTGGCCTGCATCGGTTTGTGGGGGCCAAGCGCACGCGGCGTGCTTGGCCAAGCGACCGGCGACGACATCAACAACAACGCCTTCCCCTACCTCACCGCCCGGCAGATCACCGTCGCAGGCAAACCGGCTTGGGCGCAGCGCGTCAGTTACATCGGCGAACTTGGCTGGGAACTTTACCTCGCCAACGGCGACGCCGGCACCGTGTGGGACGCGCTGCTCGAGCTTGGCCAAGCGCACGGCATCCGCCCCGTCGGCTACAAGGCGCTCGACTCGTTGCGCCTCGAGAAAGGCTACGTGTACTGGAGTGTCGATGTGACGCCGGAAGACAACCTGCTCGAGGCCGGGCTGGGCTTCTGCGCCGATATGGCCAAGGGCGACTTCATCGGCCGCGACGCCTTGGCCAAACACAAGGCCGACGGACTGCAAACGCGGCTGCGAACTGTCGTGCTCGAGGGCAACGCATTGCCGGCTTACGGTGCGGAGTCAGTCTGGCACGACGGCAAAATCGTCTCGCGGCTGCGCAGCGCCGGGTACGCCCACACCATCGACCGGTCGATCGGTTACTGCTACCTGCCGCTGCCCTTGGCCAAGCCGGGAACGGAAGTGGAAATCGAGTTGTTTGGCGAGCGCGTCCCGGCCAAGGTCGCCCTCCCGATTCACGACCCGAAGAGCGCCCGACTTAAGGCGTGAGTCACTTCCGCTGCGACTTGATTTGTTGCAGCAGCTTTTTTTTGTAGCGACTTTGCACGATCTCCGTCAGCACCAGCACGGTGATCACAAAATAAAACGTCGCCTTGCTCATCGAGTGGACTTCGTTGCCGAACAGTTTCATTTGCGCCAAGTGGCCGCCCTCGCTCAACAGCAAAATGCCCACCACAAATAGGATGAACAGGCCCAGCACCTCGTACATTCGGTTGCGCTGCAGAAAAGAGGAGACGCTGTCGGCCAGCCAAATCATCATCGCGCCGCCCGCCAAAATCGCCAGCGCCATGACCCAAAAATCATCGTTCGGATCGTCCACCAGCGCGATCGCACTCAAGATCGAGTCGAATGAAAATACCGCGTTCATGAACACGATCTTGGCCACCACCGACCAGACGGCGGACGGCTCTCGGTTGGCCATCGATTGAAAATCCTCCACCGCGATCATGTGAAAAATCTCCTTCATCGCGGTGTACACGATGAAAACGCCTCCCAACAAAACGATCAGGCTGTGCAGGTTGAACGTGCCCTCGATCACGCCCTCCCAAGGCAGCGTGAACCACGGGCTTTGAAATGCGCCGATCATTGAGATCAGCAAAAACAGCAGCACGATCCGGAGGCCAACGGCGATCCCGATCCCCCACTTGCGCACCACCGACTGCTGCTCCTCCGGCGCGTGCTTCGACTCCAGCGAAATGTACAACAGATTGTCGAAGCCGAGCACCGCCTGCAGCAGCACCAGCATCCCAAACGTCATGACGATCTCAAGAATTCCCATAGCGCGCGGAACTATTACAAAACAAACCCGCAACAATCCAGAACATTTCTGTGGGTAACATGGTACCGGTGGCCGGACTTGAACCGGCACTCCCTCGCGGGAAAGGGATTTTAAATCCCTCGTGTCTACCAATTCCACCACACCGGCGTCATTGAATACCAACGACTTAAGAAATATACCTTTTTAAAATTTGTCACTTGCTAAGGTATTTGCTAAGGTTCACGGCAATGAAAGGCCTTGATTGCCCTCGCAATGGCAGCCCGAGAGGCTACCTAAAAGTGTTCGACTCCCGCAAGCGTCGTGTTCGCGGAATGTGGGAAAGAGGCGGAAAATATTTCGCCAACATGACGCTCACCGATGAACTGGGCAACAAACTCA
>CAUZVJ010000239.1:0-4115 GCA_963583225.1 Verrucomicrobiia bacterium | reverse complement strand
CAACCGCCGGTTCGGCAGCCACATCGTCACCACCGGGATCGAGCATCCGGCTGTGCTTGGCTCCGTCGCCTGGCTTGAGAGCCAAGGCTTCAGCAGCACGCAAGTCGGCGTCGATGGCCAAGGCCGGGTCGATCCCAACGCGCTTGGCCAAGCGATGACCGACGAGACGGTTCTCGTCTGTCTGCACCACGCGAACCACGACCTCGGCACGGTGCAATCGGTCGCCGAGGTGGCCAAACTCACCGTCGAGCGCAGCATCCCATTGTTCGTCGATGCCACCGCAAGCGGCGGGTGGCTGCCGATCGATGTCCAGCAACTCGGCGCTGATCTGCTGGCCTTGGCACCGCACCGCTTTTACGGCCCGAAAGGCGTGGGTGTGCTGTACAAAAACCGGCGGGCGCGTCTGGAAAAACTCCTCCATGGCGGCGTGCAGGAAAATGAATTTCGCGCCGGCACGGAGAACGTGGCCGCGATCGTCGGCGCCGGCGTCGCCGCGGAACACGCCTCGACTGCGCTTGGCCAAGCGGCGGAACACACGGCCAAGCTGCAGGTGCGGCTGCTCGAGGGCATCCGCCAAGCCGTCGAGGGTGTGCAGTTGAACGGCCCCGAGCCGGGCGACGGGCGGCTGCCGCATCAGCTCAGCCTCAGCACCGTCGGCGTCGAGGGCGAAGGCCAGGCGCTGATGCTCGACCTGCGCGGCGTCGCCATCGCTGCCGGGGCGGCTTGCACGACGCGGTCGATGCGAGTGCCCCCTGCCCTGCGCGCCATCGGCCGCGACGCCGACTTGGCCAAGGGCACGACGCTTTGGGGAATCGGCCGCGACACCACGGAGGCGGAGATCGACCGGGCGATCGAGTCGTTCGCTGCCGTCACGGCCAAGTTGCGCGACATGTCGCCAGCGCAGTGATTTGTCGCCGCAGTGGGCGAAGTCGCTTGAACCCCGGCGGCATACCGTGTAGACAGCCGGCGCGGAGCTAATTTCGACATGGCTGAAATCGAAGACAAATACGAAGACAACGTCGCCGGCAAATTCTTTGTGGATGAACAGTGCATCGACTGTGATCTCTGCCGCGAGACAGCGCCAACCTGCTTCACCCGGAATGACGACGGGGGCTACTCCTTCGTCCATAAACAACCGGAAAACGAGGAGGAGGAGGGGCAGTGCAAGGACGCCATGGAAGGCTGCCCGGTGGAAGCCATCGGCAACTTTGGTGCTGATTAAGGGCCGATCTTTTTCAATCGGCGACGCAGCAGTTCCAATGCGTGGTGTACCGTGGCGTGCTTGAAGGTCTCGCGGTCGTACGGGTGGAATTTTCGGATCGCCAGCGGCCGGCTGCCTTTTGAGGCCAAGCCCAGCCAGACAGTGCCGACCGGCTTGTCCGGCGTGCCGCCGGCCGGCCCGGCGATGCCGGTGACGGAGAGGGCATGATCGGCCCCACTCATCGTCAAGGCACCCTCAGCCATCTCAATGGCCACCGGTTTGCTCACCGCGCCGTGTTCCGCGAGGGTCGATTCACTCACGCCCAGCAGTTTTTGCTTCAACGCGTTGCTGTACGCCAGCACGCCGCCGGCGAAGATCGCCGACGCGCCGGGCACGTTGGTGATGTGGTGCCCGAGAAAACCGCCGGTACACGACTCGGCGACAGCCAGGGTTTCGCCGGTGGCGATCAACTGCCCGACCACCACCTGCTCGATCGTCTCGTCGTCGGTGCCGTAGATTTGTTTGTCGATCGCTGCGCGGATCGTTGCCTCCGCCTCGGCGATGATGGCCGGCATGTCCGGGCCGCTCCCACTGAGGCGGATGTCCACCTGCCCGGTGCGTGCGCAAAAACCCAGGTCAAGCCCGCGATCCATCAGCGGCTTAAGTGGCCCAAGCAGCATCTCCTCAACCGTTGACTCACCGATGCCGAGGCTGCGCAAGATTCGGCAGTGAAATGCCTCCTCCAGCGGCAGGTGTCTTTTGATGAATGGCAACGCCTGGTCGTCGACCATCGGGCGGAGCTCGCGCGGCGGCCCGGGCAGCATGATCAACCAAGCCGATTGGCTTTTTTCGTGAAACGGGTTTGGCGACACCTCAATGGCCAGGCCGGGGGCGGTGCCGTGTTCGTTCGGGAACACCACTGCGCCTTCCGGCACCTGCGCCTGCACCAGCACCGACTCCGGCATGGGGCGGTTGCGCCGGACGAAAAAGCCCTCAATGTGAGAGGCGATTGACTCGTCGCGGCCAAGCGGCCTAGCCAGGAGGCCGGCGATCAACCCGCGCGTGAGGTCGTCGGAGGTCGGGCCGAGGCCGCCCGTGGTGATGACGAGGTCGGCGCGGCCCAGCGCGGTTTGCACCGCCTCACAGACCGCCGGGCCGTTGTCCGGCACGGTGACCTGCCGGGAGAGGGTGTAGCCGCTGTCGGCAAGGCGTTGGCCAAGCCACTGTTGATGGGTGTTGAGCACGCGGCCAAGCAACAGCTCGGTGCCGGTGGTGATGAGTTCGATCTCCATCTTGCTCCCGCCAATATCGGGGCAAGTCGCCGGCAAGGGCAAGCTTGGCCAAGCGCTTGGCCTGTGATTGACCCCGGCTAAACGCAGGCGCATTCTGCCGCCCATGCAACATTCTCCCGGTTTTCTGGCAGTGGTGGATGAAGCGCGGACGCGAGTCAACGAGGTCGACCTCGATCAGGCTCGCGAACGCCTGGCCAACAACCCCGATGCCATCCTGATGGATGTCCGCGAAGACAGGGAATGGATGACCAGCCACGCGGCGGGTGCCGTTCACTTGGGCAAGGGAATCCTCGAGCGCGACATCGAGTCGGCGGTGCCGGCCAAGGGCGCTGAGGTGATCATGTATTGCGGCGGGGGCTTTCGCTCGGTGCTGACGGCGGAGGTGGCGCAGCGGATGGGCTACACGAATGTCCACTCGCTCATCGGCGGCTACAAGGCGCTCGTGAATGCCGGTTGGGAAATGGAAGGCGGGGAATGACACACCGGCGCTTGGCCAAGCGTCACTTCATCCGGTTGAAGGTCGCCTGGAGAACGTCCGAGTCTGGCTTGCCTTTGAACTTGCTCTGGGCAGCATCGATGACGCCGGCCTCAAGCGCGTTCTTGGTCGGCCGCTGAATCTGGTAGAAGATGCCGAACCGGCCCGGGAAATCCTCGCCAGCCACGGCGTACGCTGCCGCCTCGTCGGTGGGGTCGTGATCCTCCGGCATGAGCTTGAACTCGCCTCCCTTGCGGGGATTGGAGCTGTCAAATGCGCCCGCGAAAAACTCGGTGCACTCGCTCAGGCACTCGATGAAACTGAAGCCGTCGTGATCCATCGCGGCGTCCATCATCTCGAACAGGTGCTTGGGATTGGTGTGCGAGGTGCGGGCCACAAACGTCGCCCCGGCCGCGATGGCGAGCTTCATCGGGTTGATCGGCTGGTCGAATGCGCCCCAGTTGTCGGTCTTGCTCTTGAAGCCAATCGGCGAGGTCGGCGAGGTTTGTTTCTTGGTCAGGCCGTAGACGAAATTGTCCATGACCACGTATGTCATCTTGACGTTTTTGCGTGCGGTGTGGACGAAGTGGTTGCCGCCGATGGAGAAGGCATCGCCGTCGCCGCCGAAGGTGAACACGTGCAGGTCGGGCCGCGAGAGGGAGAGTCCGCTGGCGAAGGACAAGGCGCGACCGTGAATGTAGTGCACGCCGTGTGCCTGCACAAAGTACGGGAACCGGCTTGAGCAGCCGATGCCGGCCACGGTGGTCACGTTCTCGTGGGGGATGTTCCGCTTCTGGATCAGCTTGTAGTAGATGGAAAGCACGGAAAAATCACCACAGCCCGGACACCAGGTCGGGTTATCGGCGGTGATCTCTTTTTTGGTCACCGGTTGGCGTTCCCCGGCGTCCTGAGGGGGGTGCTCCATTGTTGCGCTGTCACTCATCTTGTTTAAGTTGTATCAGGCCGTGGCTACTTCTTCTTCCAGACGCGCCTTGACGCGCTCGATGATCTCCGAAACTTTCCAACGGCGGGCGGCCGTCTTGTTGATGCCCTTGATGCGCGCATCGGCATACCGGGCGCGGAGCACGCCGGCCAACTGGCCGTAGCCGTAGACGCCGCCGTCGTTCATCTCGACGATATAGACCGA
>CAUZVJ010000238.1:0-4123 GCA_963583225.1 Verrucomicrobiia bacterium | reverse complement strand
ACGCCGACGAGGTGGACATCATCACCAGCGTGGTGCCGACCGGTGACCCCTCAACCCCGTTCCGGGTCGAGGTGGTCATCAAGCCGAAGGATCCCGATGCGAATCTCGGCAAGGTCGATGTAATTGTGTTCCAGCCGCCGCCGGTGGTGTTTGTGGAAGGCGCAATCCCTCCTCCGCCGGTTGGTTTCGACCCTGACGATGTGGAAATAGATATATCGCCGATCGTGGGAACGGGAGGCTGATCACGGCAGGTTTTTTCACCCATTCAACTTTCAGAGCCCGGACGATTGTCCGGGTTCTTTTTTTGTCCTGGCTCTGCTACGGTTCCGCGCGTGCGAACGGTCATTTATCCCGGCAGCTTCGATCCGCTGACCAACGGACATCTGGATGTCATCCAGCGGGCGGCCCGTTTGTTTGACCGGGTGGTGGTCGCCGTGGCCCGCAACGGGAGCAAGCAGCCGCTGTTCTCCCCGGCCGAGCGAAAAGCCATGGTTGAACAGGCCACGACCGAACTGCCCAATGTCTCGGTGGACATATTTGAGGGGTTGCTCGTGGAGTACGTGGAGGCGCAGTCCGGCCACGCGGTGATCCGCGGGCTGCGCGCGTTGTCCGATTTTGAGTACGAATTCCAAATGGCGCTGATGAACCGCCAACTCAACGAGAAGGTGGAGACGCTGTTCATGATGCCGCGGGCCTCGTACTCCTTCCTCAGCTCGCACTTGGTCAAGGAGATTGCCACCCTGGGCGGGGATGTCTCCGCGTTTGTCACCCCCGAGGTCAGGGAGGCGCTGGCGGGGAAGCTTGGCCAAGCGGGCGCAAATTGAACTCTTCGGCCGGGCCGCTGTCCAATCCACTTGGCCAAGCGCGCCGCGCAACCCCGTCGACACCATGCCACTGCTCCTGAACATCGAAACCCTGGCCAAAGGCCCCGTCCGGCTCAGGGGAGAGCTTTCGCCGGAGGAATTGGACATGGAGACGCTCGACGAGTTGGTCGAGGCGGACGAGCCACTGGACTACGATCTTACGGCGGAGCGGGCCGGGGACAATATTCTCCTCCAAGGCCGAATCACCACGCGCCTCCAGTGCGAATGCGCCCGGTGCCTCCGGCCGTTCGTGCACCGCGTGGAATTGCCGGGGTGGAGCTGCCTGCTGCCGCTGAATGGGGATGAAAAAATAGAATTAATCAACGGTTCAGCAGACTTGACGCCTTATCTGCGGGAAGATACGTTTCTCGCTTTTCCGCAACATCCGTTGTGCGAACCCGGGTGCGACGGATCCCCCAAATGGACCCGGGGGGACGGCAAACCACTCAAAATCAAGGAGGCTTCCGCCGGGCCCAGTGAAGCCTCTGTTTGGTCCAAACTCGACAATCTGAACCTCGATTAGGAGAGTAATATTATGGCAGTACCAAAAATCAGGTCATCCAAGAGCCGCGTCCGCAAGCGCCGGGCCAGCAACAGCAAGTTCCACGCGCCGCAGTTGGACAACTGCCCGCAGTGCGACCATCTGGGCTACCAACGCCACCGCGCCTGCCCGGAGTGCGGACATTACAAGGGTAAACAAATCGTCAGCGTCGAGGTCGGCGCCTGACGCATTCCCAAATCCAGGGCGCACCCAGCCGGGCCGCGCCTTTCGTTTTATGAGAATCGCGGTGGATGTCATGGGCGGGGACGGCGGATGTGCTGTCATCATCGACGGCCTGCTTCAGGCGCTCGGGCATCACGACCACATCCGCACCGTGTACCTCGTTGGCGACGAGGACACCATCCGCCCCGCGCTTGGCCAAGCGGGGAATCTCGCTCCGCGCATCAAGGTAATCCACTCGCCGGAGGTGCTCTCGATGGAGGAAAAGCCGGTCGAGGGATTGCGCCGCAAGAAAAAATGCTCCCTCGCCATGGCCACGGATCTGGTCAAGCAAGGCCAAGCGGACGCCGTCCTCTCCGCCGGCAACACCGGTGGGATGGTCGCCGCAGCCAGCATCAAGCTGCGCACCCTGCCCGGCGTCGATCGCTCGGGCATCGCCACCGTGATGCCGACCAAGGCCGGCCACTTCGTCCTGCTCGACGCCGGGGCCAACGTCGAGGGGAAGCCCCGGCACCTGATGCACTACGCCATCATGGGTGACATTTATGCGCGGGAAGTTCTCGGAATCAGCCGGCCGCGGGTGGGGCTGTTGAGCGTCGGCACCGAGGAGGCCAAGGGTAACGACCTGACGCTGGAGACGTTCAAGCTGTGCAGTGGACTCGACCTGAATTTCGTCGGCAACGTGGAGGGACACGACCTGTTCGGCGAGGAACTCGATGTCGTGGTTTGCAACGGCTTTGTCGGCAACATCGTCCTCAAGACCTGCGAGAGCCTGGCATTGCGCATGATGGGCTGGCTCAAGGATGAACTCACCGCCACGCCCATCCGGAAACTCGGCGCAGCCCTCTCCAAAAATGCGTTTCGCTCCCTGAAAAACCGGATCGACACCGAAAACTACGGCGGCGCGCCGCTGCTCGGTGTGAACGGTGTCGTGACCATCTCGCATGGCTCATCCAGCGCCCGGGCCATCCGCAACGCCGTGCAACACACCGTCGAGGCGGTGGATCATCACATCAACGAGCACATCATAGCCGCCGTGGCCAATGCCAACGCCAAACTCACCCCGACTGAACCGGAACCAACCGCTGCCCAGGCATGACCAATCCCGACATCAAAAATCCCCGCGCCAAGCACGACTTCGTCGGACGCACCTGCTCCATTTCCGCCGTTGGTTCCTACGTGCCGGAAAAAGTGCTGACCAACGCCGATCTCGAGAAAATGGTGGACACAACCGACGAGTGGATCACCACGCGCACCGGTATACGGGAACGCCGCATCGCCGCTGACAACGAGTATACCTCCGACATGGCCACCCGCGCCGCGCAGCGCGCGCTTGAGCGGGCCGAGGTCGATCCGGCCGATGTCGAGCTGATCATCCTCGCCACCATCACGCCGGACATGCCCTTCCCCGCAACGGCCTGTCTTGTGCAGGAAAAACTCGGCGCACACAACGCGGCGGCGTTCGACATCGAGGCGGCCTGCTCCGGGTTCGTTTACGCGCTCGAGATCGGGCAGCAGTTCATCATGTCGCGCACGTACGACACCGTGCTGGTGATCGGCGCGGAGAAACTCTCCTCCATCGTGGACTGGGAGGATCGCAACACCTGCGTGCTCTTCGGCGACGGCGCGGGTGCCGCCGTGCTGCAGAACCGCGAGAACACGCACGGCCTGCTGACCGCCTGCATGGGAGCCGACGGCCGGAAGGCATCGATCCTTTCGCAGCCCGGCGGCGGCTGCCTTCACCCCGCCACGAGCCAATCCATTTCCGACCGGCTCCACTTTCTCAAAATGGACGGAAAGGAAGTGTTCAAAAGCGCCGTCACGGCGATGACCACTGCCGCCCGCGAGGCCTTGGCCCGGTGCGAACTTGAGATCGACCGCATCAAGTGCATCATCCCGCACCAAGCCAACATGCGCATTCTCAACGCCGTGGGCGATCGCCTGGGTGCCCGTGAAGACCAGGTCTTCAGCAACCTGCAGCGCTACGGCAACACCTCCGCCGCCTCAGTGGCCATCGCGCTGGACGAAGCCGTTGAGCAGGGCCAAGTGGAGCGCGGCGACCTGATCCTGCTGCTCGTCTTTGGCGCCGGGCTGACCTGGGGTGCGGCCGTTATTGAGTGGTGAGCCTCCGCTTGCCCAAGCACCCTGTTTTTGACACTTGCCGAGGCAACGCATTCCTGATTGTCTCCCCGGCCCTATTAGAATGGAACTGTTTCACAAAATCCTGAAAACCGCCGTGGAAGGCGGAGCTTCCGACGTCCACATCAAGGCGAACGCGCCGGTGGTGTACCGCATCAGCAGCCATTTGGTGGAGGCCGAGATGGCCCAGCAGCCGGACGAGCAATGGCTGTGCAAGGTCATCGACCAAATCGTTCCCGATCAGTTCAAAACGAAACTGGATGACGACCGGGAAATCGACTTTTCCTATCACGTTCCCGGCATTGGCCGGTTCCGGACAAACTGCTACCAGCATCTCGGCAAGTGGTGCCTCGCCATGCGCTACGTCGTCGCCGAGGTTCCGAAAATCGACAGCCTCGGC
>CAUZVJ010000237.1:0-4129 GCA_963583225.1 Verrucomicrobiia bacterium | reverse complement strand
ACCTGAAATCGTGGAGCACCCTGGCCAACGTCGTCACCGACGACACCGGCAAAGCCGTGCTCACCGACGCCGCCAGTGCGGAGACCTTGGCCAAGGAGACGTGGGCCGAGGCCACTGGGTTTTACCGCGCCGTGCTAGTCGTCGGCGACGGGGGAGAATAAGCCAAGCGGAGCAACCAATTAACAAGCCGCCGGTTCACGCCGGCGGTTTTTTTGCGTTTGGCCAAGCGGGCTGCTCTGCGTGGGTTTCACGCATTCCGGGCGTTGCCTTCACGTCACCCCGCTTGGCCAAGCGCTGAAGCGGCCAAAAAACAGCCTTTTTCGCCGTGAGAGCGGTTGGCATTTCCGGTGCTAATACATTGAGTAACGTCGTTCTTCGGGTTGCTACGACGTTGTTTGGGGAAACGACTGGGAGCGAGGCGCTCATTCCGGTTGCCCGCCATAACCTCCTCCGGTTGGCGGACTAGCCTTGCTCCCAGTTTCCTTTTTTTGGCTTCAAGCTGCCCATTCCACTCTTCATTTTAGCCGCGAACCGTTTACATTTGGCACGGGTTTGGCTGGTTGACACGCGCGTGACGAAGCAAAAAACCAATTTTACACTATGCCTTCTGCTCTTGGGCGGCACGGTTTTGTGTGCCCAAACCCCGCTCGAGCTGGGCAGCAAGACCGACTTTTATGTCGTGCCGGGCGGCGGCAAATTGATGACCCGCAACGAGTATGTGAGCCGGTACCGGAGCGACAACAGCTTTCAGGCATCGAACGCCGTCGAGGTGTCCGTGATGCATTTCAACGACACCGCGACGGTTGGCGACCAGCGAAAAAAAGCCTCCCCAAAGGTTCAGCCAAAAACCAAGGGCCCCGTGACCTCAATTTCCCTCGTGTTCAGCCGGCCAATTTTTGATACCGGATTCGGCATCTTCTCCGCCGCAGACATGGCGCAAATCCGGCAGGCCCTGGCCAAGTTCAGGCAGTGGAAAACCGAGAGCGCCGCCAGCCCGGTCGGCACTGAGATTCGCCGGCCCTTTCCCCAGACACTGCTCTGGCCGGTGGCGATCGAGGCGAACAACGCAGTCACCCTCACCGAGCAGCCACTGCTGTTCCTTCGCGATCAAAAGGGCGCCGCCTTTTTGTTGCTGGACAGGGACAAGGCATTTCCCGGCGGGATGGAAAAAGTCACCGCCACCACCACCGCGGGAGGCGCGGCGGCGGGAGCGGCGGGTGCCGCCCCGGCAGCGGGCGCAGCCGGTGGGGGTGCGGCTCCCGCCGGGGGTGCGGGTGCGGGGGGCAAGGCCAAGGTCACGTATGTCGATCACTGGATGAGCGACGGCGACGTGGCGATCTTCGAGGCAACGCTCGACAAGGTGGACGAGCTGCTCAGGCAAAACCGCGCCGCCATCCAAAAGCTCCAGTAGTCCCGTCACGACTCGGGAAAGCTTCCCTCCCTGTCATGCCGACAGCATACTGGCGTCCGCCGGTTTTTGAGTCTGAACTTTTCCGGAAGTTCGACGTTCCTGTTTTTCGTGTCCAACGATTCCAAGACCCATGTTCGCAAGCGGCGCTGGTGGCGTTGGCCGCTGCGCGTTTTTGTTTTGCTGTTGCTCGCGCTTGGCGGCGCGGCGCTTTATTTAAACCAAGCCGGGCTGCCGGGCTTTGCCAAGCGGAGCCTGCAGACGCGCTTGGCCAAGCGCGGTGTCCAACTCGATTTCGACTGGCTGCGGATGGATTGGGACGGCGCTTGGCGTGCCGGTCAACTGCGGCTTTGCCAAGCCGACGCCGCCGGCAGCGTGGGCGTCACGATCGGCGGGAGCGTTGTCCGTCCCGATTACGGCGCGCTGCTTTCGGGCCGGGCCGCCGTTCGCGGGTTTGCGTTCACCGGGTTTCAATTCGACGCGCAACTCACCGACGCCGGCACTAATCTCCCGCCGCTAAAAGTGAGTTTTCCGCAGGGAGAGTTGCGCTTGGCTGACGGCACGCTGACGGTGAAACAGTTGAAAGGGGACGTGCTGGGTGTCTCGGTGGATGTTGACTTGAGCTTGGCCAACGCGTTGGCGCTGCGCTCCGCGCCCAAGCCCGATGCCAGGCCGCTCTCCGAAAAACTCAAGCCGTTCAAAACGGGTCTGGCCGACTTGGCCAAGCGGCGGGACGCGGTGAGTTTTCGCAGCAAGCCAAGTTTTGAATTGCGACTCGCCGGTGACGCGGAGCGCCCCGGCGAAATGCGGGGCCGCGTAGCCTTGGTGGCCGACGGAGCGACAATGCCGGAGGGGTCGCTCGAGTCGTTGACGGCGGTGCTGAATCTTGGCGAACCGGACGGCATCGACGGCATGCTTCGCATTACGGGGCTGGCGACGGCGACGGCGAAAATCGGCTCGGCGGTGGTCGTTGTCACTGCGGCGCAGACGGCCTCGAATGCCGTTCCCGGGCGCGTCAATTTTGAGTTGTCGCTTGGCCAGATTTCGGCGGTCAAGGCGGCGGTCGAGTCGGTTGAGTTGAGCGGCAGTTTGGCCAAGGCCGCGTCGCCGCCGGAGACGGATGAGGGCTGGGCGTACTGGGCCAGGCTCGCGCCGTTCAAGATTGATTTCAGCGGCTTGGCCAAGGGCATCACCGGCGAGAAAGGGTTGGCGGTTGCCGAGGTGTCGCTGGCCGGCGACTGGCGTGCGCCGCGCTTGGCGCTGAGCCAACTCGACGCCAGGCTGTACGACGGCGGCGTGAGTGGTTCGGCGGAATTGGACGTCGTCACCCGCTTGGCCAAGGCGACGAGCCGGGTCGATTTTAGCGTCCATCATATTTTCGACATGCTCACTCCGAAGGCGCAGCGCTGGCTCAAGCAGTACGAGTGGAGCGAGGCGCCGGTGGTCACCGGCACGGTGCGAGCGACGCTGCCGGAGTGGGCGAATGCGAAGCCGGATTGGCGCGCCGAGGTGTGGCCGACCATGACGCTCGACGGCCATGTGACGTCGGGGCCGGTGAGCTTTCGCGGTATCGCGGTCGAGTCGGTGCGGAGCGACTTGGCCTACTCGAACCTCACGTGGCGTTTGCCGAATCTCGTGGCCAAGCGGCCGGAAGGGGAGGTGCGCATGGCGTTGCTTTCGAACACGAAGACGCAGGATTTTCAGATCGATTTTCGGAGCAGCATCGACCCTCACGCGATCATCCCGACACTCGAAAATGAGAAGCAGAAAAAGGGGTTCGATTATTTTTCGTTCGAGACGCCGCCGGTGGTCGAGGGGCGGGTTTGGGGGTGCTGGCGCGAGCGGGAGCGTACCGGCTTTCGCGCCTCGGTGGCAGCGACGAATTTCACCTTCCGGGCGCAACAGGTTGACGGCTTCGCTGCCGGGGTTTCGTTCGCCAACGGGTTTCTCAGCATGACCAACGCCGTGGTGCGTCGGCCGGAGGGCGAGGCCAAGGTGGAGGCGCTTGGCTTCGACACGCAAACCAAGCGGCTGTACCTGACCAACGCGGTGGGCCGACTCGAGCCGGTGGCTGTCGCGAAGGCGATCGGCCCGAAGACGGCCCGCTCGCTCGAGGCGTACCGGTTTCTTGAGCCGCCGCTGGTTCGCGTGAACGGCTGGGTGCAGACCGGCCCGGGGCGCAACCCGGCGGACTTGCATTTCGTGATCGACGGCGGGGCGTTTCGATTCAGCAAGTTCAACTCGAAGGACATCGACGGCGAGATTTTTTGGCGCGGACAAACGGTGACGCTCACCAACATTGTCGCCGAGTTTTACGGCGGAGAATTGCACGGCAACTTGTCGGCAAAACTCAACGAAGATCGCTCGGCGGATTTGGCCTATCACCTCGAGACAAAACAAACGGAACTGACTAGGCTAATGTCCGATATCTTGAAAAAAAAATCCGAGTTGAGCGGACGCCTGGACGGGTCGTTGGACATTACCGCCAACTCGAAGGATTGGGGGAGCTGGAACGGCTCATCCAGCGTGACGCTGAAGGAGGGCTACCTGTGGGAGCTTCCGCTGATCGGCATTTTCGCGCCTGTGCTGGATGCCCTGACGCCGGGGCTGGGCGCGAGCACGTTTTCGGAGGGCACGGCGGACTTCACTATTACCGACAGCGTCGTTGGCACTCGGAACCTCGAGCTCAAGTCGGCATTGGTTCGGCTGCAGTACAAAGGG
>CAUZVJ010000236.1:0-4201 GCA_963583225.1 Verrucomicrobiia bacterium | reverse complement strand
TCAGCAGGCGCAGCTCCTTTCGCCGTAACGAATCCATCTCGAAACTGACCCGGTCGGTCTCTGGAATGCCGACCAGCACCAGTGTTCCGCCTGGCTTGAGCAACTCGACCGCTTGGCCAAGCGTCTCCTGCCGACCGGCACATTCGAAGACGCAATCGAGCCCGTCGGGTTCCTCCTTCAGAATCGCTTTCACTACATCCTCACTCGTCGGCACACCGGTCCAATCGGCGCCACATCGCTTGGCCAATTCGAGTCGATTGTCGAGCAGGTCGGTGACGTAAGTTCGGTTTGGGCAAAGCGCACCCACCGCCAAGAGGACGCTCAATCCAATTGGCCCCGATCCCAATACGGCCACGGCGCCGCTGGGCTGCATTTCCGCGAGACGCACGGCGTGGATGCCGACTGACAACGGCTCGACCAGTGCCGCCTGCACCATCGTCATCGAGTCGGGAATCGGGTAACACGATTCGGCGGCAATCGTGATGTACTCCGTCGCAGCGCCGGGAGCTTGGCCCGGGCAGCCGAGAAACTGGAGGTTACGGCAAGTGTGCGCCCTACCCTGCTGACACTGATCGCATTGGCCACAAGAGATCGCCGGGTCGATCGCGACGCGCTGCCCGGCCTCCAACCCGGCGACGACTGAACCGACCTCCACCACGGTTCCCGCGCACTCGTGGCCAAGCGTTGCCGGATGCTCGATGACCTGCCCGCCGATGCGCCCCTCCGTGTAGTAATGAATGTCCGACCCGCACACACCCACCGTTTCGATTTGCAGCAACACATCGCCCGGCCGCTCCAAGACCGGCATTGGCCGCTCACAAACTTCCAGGTCCCGTATGCCGGTGAAAACCGCAACTTTCATTTGTTCTCAACTCCTCCCATTGGATTCCACTGGCTGAATGAGTCGTCTGGGCAAAAACCGCGCATCATTAAAGTCGCTTCGGGTTAAACGGCGTGGTGGGCACCTTGCCGCTGGCTTTTTGTTCGAGGAGTTTGCGCAATTGCTGCATCACGAACCTGGCCTCGGGGTCAGGCTCCAGCGCAAGGTTGTTAAATTCCATCGGGTCACTGGCGTGGTCGTAGAGTTCCACCCCGGAATTTCCCTCGGCCCAGTCGGTGTAGCGCCAGCGCCCGGTGCGGATGCTGCGGCCCATCACCGGCTTGGCCAAGCGCTGGTCCGCCGGGCGCAGCACCTGAGTGATGGCGTGCCCGTCCCACTTGGCCAAGGGATTATCCAGCAACGGCCGGAGGCTGCGACCCTCAAGACCCTTGGGTGGCTTCAGCCCGGCGAGGTCAGTGAGCGTCGGGTAAATGTCCACGAACTCCACGATGCGCGTGCAGGCGGTGCCGTTGCCCCTAGCGCCGGGCGCGCGGATGATGAGCGGCGTGCGCGAGGCCTGCTCAAAGAGTGTGCGCTTCTGCCAAATGCCGTTGTGCTCGCCCAAGTGATAGCCGTGGTCGCTCCACAAAACTACTATCGTGTTGTCCACCAAGCCCAGCCGATCCAGCGCCGCCATCAGCCGACCGACCTGCGCGTCCACAAACGAGATCGTTGCATAGTACGCCTGCAACGCCTTGCGCAGTGTCAGCTGGTCCAGCCCGTAATGGGGCACGGGACAGTTGTGCGCGAAGGCCGCGGTGGGAATATCGTCACGATCACCCTTCGGCGCGTAGGGCAAGCGCATGTCCTTGAGCGGATACATTTCAAAATATTTCCTCGGGGCGACATACGGCGTGTGCGGCCGGAAGAAACCGACACCGAGAAAGAAAGGCTGACCACGCTTGGCTTGCATCATCTTGATGGCCTCGGTGGCGATCATGCCGTCGGTCTGTTCCTCATCCGCTCCGTCGGCCGCCAGCCAGCTTAAGGCCGCGCTGATCTTTCGGTGTGGCTCGGCATTGAAGATGAGCGCCTCGTCCGCCTTGTCGCGTCCCTTCGGGTTCACCGTTTCCTGCCACGAAGGAGGATCATCAAACCCGTCGGTGCCAATGCTGGCCGGCACGTTGTAGTGATAAATCTTGCCCACACGCCCAGCCCACCAACCATTGCGCATGAAGGTTTGTGACAATGTTATCGCCTTCGGAACCTCATCCCGAAAATGCCGGTCCAGGTCGTAAACCTTGATGGTATCCGGCCGAAGCCCTGTCATCACCGAAGCCCGCGTGGGATTGCATAGCGGCAGTTGATTGTAGGCCCGGTCAAAGCGAACCCCGCTCGCCGCCAGGCGGTCAATGTGAGGTGTCTTCGCAATCAGGTTCCCATAACAGCGCAATGCCGGTGCCAAATCGTCGATGGCAATGAAGAGAATATTGGGTTTATCGACCGCCCAACTTGGCGTGGTGATACAAACAAATAAAAGAAGGCGGAGAAAACTCATGAAGTGATCTCGCAATCAGGCCAGTATCTCCTTCACCACGTTCCCATGGACATCGGTAAGGCGAAAGTCACGGCCATTGAATCGATAGGTCAATCGCTCATGATCGATTCCACAGAGGTGCAGAATCGTGGCATGAAGGTCGTGAAGATGACGAGGATTCTCCACCGTCCGATAACCAAAAGGATCGGTTTTGCCATAATGAACACCACCTCGCACTCCACCCCCGGCGAACCAAGCGGTGAAGGCGTTCGGATTATGGTCACGACCCCTGCTTCCCTGGGAATCGGAGGTTCGCCCAAATTCACCACAACACACCACCAAGGTGGAATCCAACAAACCACGTTGCTTGAGGTCGGCCAAGAGTGCTGCGATTCCCTGATCGGTCTCCAAGGCAAACTGGCGATGGTTGGCTGCAATATCGGTGTGTCCGTCCCAACTTTGTGCATTGCCAGTTCCCCCGCTGTAAATCTGGATGAAACGAACGCCCGCCTCAAGCATGCGACGGGCCGTGAGGCATTGCCGACCAAATTGTTTTGCGACGGGATGGTTCAACCCGTAGAGCGCCCTGATGTGGGGAGGTTCCTGATCGATCGACAACACTTCGGGGGCCTCCATCTGCATGCGGAAAGCCAGCTCAAGCGCCTCAATGCGAGCCGACAGTTCGACCTGTCCCTTGAAGCGTTCAAGATGGGCCCCATTCAATTTGTTCACCATGTCCAACAACCGGCGTTGACGATCACGGGTCAGGCCAGCGGAGGAACTCAAATTGTCAATCGGCGAGCCATTTGATTGGATTCTCGTGCCCTGATAGATGCCCGGCAAAAAACCGGCACCCCAGTTTTGAGCCTGATTTTTTGGAAGCCCCCGACCCTTCGCATCAGTCATGACCAGGAAGCCCGGAAGATTGGCATTTTGTGCGCCAAGACCGTAGGCCATCCACGATCCCACGCACGGGAACCCCATCCGACTGAGACCGGTGTTCATTTCAAACAACGCCGGGCTGTGATTGTTCGACCTGGTGAAACAGGAGTGGATGAACGCCATATCATCCACGTGCCGGCTCAGGTACGGGAAAATCTCCGAAACCCAGGTGCCGCTTTGGCCGTGTTGCCGGAACTGGAATGGGGAAGCCAACAATCGTCCGGTTGTTTCAAAAAAACCGGTCCTCGGATCAGCATCGGCCAGCATCTGGCCATCGCGCCGTTGAAGTTCGGGCTTATAATCCCAGGTATCCACCTGACTTGGCCCGCCGTTGAGGACGATCCAAATCACACTGCGGGCCTTGGCTGGAAAATGCGTCAAGCGAGACTGCCGCGAGTTGCGCGGATCTCCCACCGACGCGAGCATCGACTCAAGGGCAACCGCACCCAAGCCCATCCCGAAGGATTTCAACAACGACCGGCGTGTGAGAGGACCTTGCATAAAACAACTTGGGGTTACTCGATATGAATGAACTCATTCAAACAAACCAACATTTGGCAAAAGTCGCGCCTGGCAGCCGCCTGACCGGAGGAAAGAAACTCGAGCGCGGCCCGCTCCTCGACGCCGCTGGGCAACCGGCCAAGCGCAATCAAAAATCCATCTCGAACATATCGGGTGTCACCCGCCGAATCCAAACCGGCCAAGCGCTTGGCCAAGCGCTGCACGGCACGATCAACAAAAGGGCTGTTCAGCATTGTGAGTCCCTGGAGCGAGGTGATGGTGACCTGCCGTTGGCCAATTCCCTGCAACGCATTGGGCGCATCGAATGACTGTAAAAAGGGTATCAAACGAGAACGCTTCACGGTCAGGTACACGCTGCGCCGGGGATGATTTTGATCCAG
>CAUZVJ010000235.1:0-4212 GCA_963583225.1 Verrucomicrobiia bacterium | reverse complement strand
ATCCTCACCGCGGACATTTTCCTCGATCTTGGCCAACGTCTCGCCGTCCGGGAACGCGGTGATGGAGATTTTCCCCGGCTCGATGCCAATGGCGCTGCAGATGGCCTCGGCAAGCGGGGGGTTGGAAGTGCCGGCGAATATTTTCACGTCAGGTGTCGGGGTTGTTTAAAATCCTCAAACGCTGCAGGCCACTCCTGCAACGGCGGCAGCAAAGTAACAATTGGCAAACACCAATCAAGCGCATTCGTGTACTTGTGAAAAATTTACCCCGCGTGCAACCGCCCCGCTTGGCCAAGGGCTAAAACTGGTCGAGGAAGCGGAGGTCGTTTTCGTAGAACAAACGGATGTCGCTGATGCCGTAGCGGATCATCGCGATGCGCTCGATGCCGAAGCCAAACGCCCAGCCGCTCCATTCCTCCGGGTCGTACCCGACATTCTCGAACACGGTCGGGTGCACCATGCCGCAGCCGGCGATCTCGAGCCATTCCTTGCCCATCTTGCGGACGAGTGGGCTGCTGAAGTCGATCTCGAGGCTCGGTTCGGTGTAGGAAAAGTAATGCGGCCGGAACCGCAGCTTCACCTCTTTGCCGAGCAGTTCCTTGAACACGAACTCGACGGTGCCCTTGAGGTCGGCCATCGTCACGTTCCGGTCCACGTACAGGCCCTCGATCTGGTGGAAGGTCGGGTTATGCGTGGCATCGGCGGTGTCCCGGCGATAGACGCGGCCTGGCACGATGATGCGGATCGGCGGCGGGGTTTGCTCCATCACGCGGATTTGCACCGACGACGTATGGGTGCGGAGCAGCGGCCGGTCGGCGGTGTCCAGAAAGAAGGTGTCCTGCGTGTCCCGGGCGGGGTGATCGGCGGGGGTGTTGAGGGCGTCGAAGCAGTAACGCTCGCTCTCGATCTCCGGGCCGTCGGCGACGGCGAAACCGATTTTGCGGAAGCTCGCGACGATGTCCTCGGTGACCTGCGTGAGCGGGTGCTGCCGGCCAAGCGGTCGGCGGCGTCCCGGCGCGGTGAAGTCGGTAGCGCGTTGCGGGGCGGCGGCGGTGAGTTCGAGTTCCTCGCGTCGGCGGTCGAGCGTCTCGGTGAGTTCGGCCTTGGCCAAGTTGACTGCCTTGCCGGCGGCGGGGCGTTCCTCCTTGGCCAAGCCGCCCATCTGCTTGAGCAGTCCGGTGAACTGGCCGTTGGTGCCGAGGTACTGCACGCGCACATCGTCGAGCTTGGCCAGGCTGTCGGCGGCTTGCAGCGCCTGCAGGGCGGCTTCCTTCAGCGGGGCGATCTGGTCTATGAACGACATGGTCCGGTTTCCCTGTTCGGAAACAAAAGAGGGCGGCCATTAAAGACCGCCCGCTCTAAAAGTCAACTTGGCCAAGCGCTCAGCCCTTGGCCTTGAGGGCGCTCTTGGCGGTGCTCACCAGTTCGCCGAAGGCGGCCGAGTCGGTGGCGGCCAGATCGGCCAGCACCTTGCGGTTGACCTCGACCTTGGCGGCCTTGAGCCCCTCGATGAAGCGGCTGTAAGTGATGCCGGCGTCGCGGGCGGCGGCGTTGATGCGCAGATTCCAAAGCGCGCGGAAGGTGCGCTTTTTGTTTTTACGATCGCGGTAGGCGTATTGGCGGCCGTGCTCAATGGCATCCTTGGCGTAGCGATAAAGCTTGGAGCGGCGCAGGCGGAAGCCCTTGGCGGCTTCGATCATGCGCTTGCGGCGTTTGCGGGAGGCGACTGCGTTGGTGACTCTCATGGCTCGAAAATGGTTCTTGGTTTGCGGGCGGCCCGGCTCAGTGGCTGAACGGCAGGTTCTCCATCACCCGGGCGTAATCGGTCTTGTCCACCAGTGTCGGGGTGCCCAGTCGACGGCGGCGTTTGGGGCTTTTGCTGGCCAAAAGATGCCGTTTTCCCGGGCGGTTGCGGACGATTTTGCCCGTGCCGGTGATCTTGAACCGCTTGGCTACCGACTTGCGCGTCTTGATTGATTTGGCTTTCTTCTGCATCTGGCTTTGGCCTCCTTCCTCGAAAAAGGGCAGAAAATCTAGTCAATGGCCTGCTGCTGCACAAGCCATTTTCTGGACTATTTTGTTTTTTGTGGCTGGAGTGCGCTTGGCCAAGCGGCTACAACTGCTGACCCGATTTTTGCTATCATGAATAAAACAACGTTTTTTGCGGCGGTGATCCTGTCGCTTGGGCTGGTTGCAGGCCAAGCGGCGGACAAGGTGCATTTTGAAGATTCCGACTTTTCCAAGGAGGGTTGGAGTGATTTTGCCGAGATTCCCGGCACCGGAGGCTGGGAGGTGAAACGCCGCGACCTGGGCGGCCTCGTCCAAGGCGTCGTGCAGGAAGTCACGCTCGAGGGCAGCGGCGGCATTTTCCTGAGCGCCGGACAGGGTAGCTACGCTTCTGTGTTCCGCTCCGATGGCGTGATTTATGCCGTGCGGTCTCGTGACGGCGAAAGCTCCGTCATCGGCCAAGCCGATGTGACCGGCAAGGTCGGCCTGCGGCTGGGCTTCGATGGGGCGTTTTTCATTTACGAGTACCGCTCCGGTGACGGGTGGAGCCGCCTTGGCAAATCCGACATCGTCGGCGTGGTGTCGTACACCGGCGGGATTTCCACCCCGAACCGCACCGACGGTATGAACGGTTACCGGGTCATTGAACTCGAGTCGCTGAAAGGGGTCCGCTTCGGCTACACCGAAACTCCGAAGATTCCCGGCACCCCGTGGGTGGTGCACGATCCGTTCCGCCCACAGCCACCCCAGATCAATCCCGGCACGGTATCGCCGCGTGACGATCCCGGCACGCCGCCCTCCGATGCGATCGTGCTGTTCGATGGCACAAACCTCGACGCGTGGGAGGACGGCAAAGGCAACAAACCGAAGTGGACGCTTCGCGACGGCTACTTCGAGTGCGGCAAAAAATCCGGCGTAATTCGGACCAAGCAAAAGTTCGGGAGCGTGCAGTTGCACATCGAGTGGGCGTCGCCGTCGGAGGTGAAGGGCAGCAGCCAGGGCCGGGGCAACTCGGGCGTCTACCTCGCCGGGCTTTACGAGGTGCAGGTGCAGGACAACTACGACAACCTTACCTACCCGGACGGACAGGCCAGCTCGCTATACGGCTTCCGCCCGCCACGCGTGAACGCCTCACGGCCGCCGGGCGTGTGGCAGGCGTACGATATCATATTCGAGATGCCGGAATTCGAGAGCGGCAAAGTTGTCAAAAAAGCAAAAATCACCGTGCTGCACAACGGCGTTGTGACCCAGCACGGCGTGGAGATTCCCGGCATCCTCGGGCACAAGAAAACCAGTCCCTATCGTGTGCACGGCCCCGGTCACATCCAGTTGCAGGATCACGGCAACCCCGTTCGTTACCGGAACATCTGGATTCGGGAACTCAAGCCGGTCCAATAATCCATGCCCGACGAGCAACTCGGAAAAGTTTCTGCGGCGCTTGGGCTGGAGACGTTCAAGCGCCACATTTTTCTCTGCGCCGACCAAACCGAGCCGGAGTGTTGCGCCAGGGAGGCCGGCCTCGAGTCGTGGGCGTTTTTGAAAACGCGCCTCAAGGAACTCGGCCTCGTTGGCACCGGGCCAAAAGTGTACCGCACCAAGGCCAACTGCCTCCGGGTCTGCACGCGCGGCCCCATCGCGGTCGTTTATCCGGAGGGCACCTGGTATCACTCCTGCACGCCGGAGGTGCTCGAGCGCATCATTCAGGAGCACCTCATCAACGGCCAAGTCGTCGAGGAATATTGCTTCGCAAAAAACCCGCTGGAGTCGCCGTCGGCCTGATGCCTCGTCCTTTTTTGACCGCCGCATGGCGTGACTTGTTACTGTTAAACTGGCGAGTCGATCCCCAATTACTGCAACCGCATCTTCCCGCCGGGACGGAACTGGATTCGTATCAGGGCAGCCATTATGTCAGTCTTGTGGGGTTTCGGTTTCTCGACTTGGCGGTGCGAGGGGTGCCGGCGTTGGGCTACCGCGATTTTCCGGAAGTGAACCTCCGGTTTTATGTTCGCCGGGAGGTGGCCGGGCAAGTGCATCGCGGTGTGGTGTTTTTCCGGGAAATGACGCCTCACCGGATGGTTGAATGGGTGGCTCGGTGCTTTTACAACGAACCGTACCAAACATTGCCGATGCGATACGAGGTGAACGACCGGCACACCGGCTACGAGTGGCAACAAGGTAGCCATTGGAGCGGCATGGCCGTGGAGG
>CAUZVJ010000234.1:0-4213 GCA_963583225.1 Verrucomicrobiia bacterium | reverse complement strand
CGAAGAGGGACTCAAGTCGCTCGCCCATCGCGGCTCAGAGATTCACGCCGTACAAATCCTCTCGCCGGAGGAACTCGAGCCAACGGCCTACGGTGACTTGAAAGTGATCGACTCCGAGACCGGCGCCGAGCAGGAGGTCACTTTCGGCAAATACCGCCTCAAGGCGTACCGGGCTGCGGTGCAAAATTACTGCCAACGGCTGCAGGAGTTTTGCCGCGCACGTGGCGTGCGCTACCAGTTGGCGCGCTCAGACACGCCGATCGACGACCTGCTGCTCAAGGCCATGCGAACCGGGGGCATGTGGCGATGAATTTTCTCACGCCCGAGGCGCTCGCGTTTGCGGCCACGCTGCCGGTTGTCGTTGTTTTTTATCTGCTCAAGCGCCGGCGGCTGGCGCGGCTGGTCTCGAGCACCGTTCTGTGGCAGCGCTTCCTCAACGAGACGCAGGCCAGTTCGCCGTTCCAGAAACTCCGGCACAACTGGCTGCTCGTCATTCAGTTGATCCTGCTGGCGCTGGCTGTGTTCGCGCTGACCCGCCCGTATTTCGCCGGCAAACTCGAGAGCGGCCGGTTTATCGTCGCTATTCTCGACGTGTCGGCATCAATGCAATCGACCGATGTTTCACCGAGCCGGCTTGGCCAGGCGAAGGCCGACTTGGCCAAGCTCATCGACTCGATGTACGACAACGACCGCGTGGTCCTGCTGCTCGCCGGTGCTGTGACGGAGGTTCGCCAGTCGCCGACCAGCGCCAAGTCGGCGTTGCGTTCCGCGCTTGGCCAAGTGCGCGCGACCGACTCGCCGACCCGCCTGCTCGACGCGATCAAGCTTGCCCAAAACCTGACGCGCAACCGTGCCAAGACCGAGGTGCATTTGTTCAGCGACGGCGCCTCGCCGGACTTGGACGAGTTCGAGTTGCAGGACTTGAATCTGGCCTACCACCGCGTGGGCGGCAGCGGCGACAATCTCGGCATCGTATCGCTCGAGGTGCGGCCGCACCCGGAGCAGGCTGGGCAACAGGCAATTTTTGCCACTATCGCCAACGCCTCCACCAACCCGCTCGCGAGCGACGTGTCGTTGTTTTTCGCCGGGAGACTTGTGGGCAACCGGCGCGTGAGTGTCGGCGCGACCAACTCGGCGTCGCTCGTTTTCATCGCCAGCCAAGGCACCAACGGCGTCTTCCGGTTGCAGTTGAAAAACAACGATGCGCTCGCCGTGGACAACACCGCCTCGGTGCTCAGCCTCGCCCGGCGCAACACCCGCGCGTTGCTCGTCACGAAGGGCAACCAATTTCTCGAGCGGGCGCTGCGCAGCGTGCCCAAGCTCGACCTCGCCGTGGCGGCGAACCTCACCGACTCCGAGCCGGCGGTTGATTTCGTCGTGCTCGACGACGTTGTGCCGAGCACTTGGCCAAGCGGCAACGTGCTGGCGATCCACACGCAGTCGACGAACTGGTTTCGGCCAAGCGGCTCGATCGACGGCCCGCCGATTGTCGATTGGAAAAGCAGCCACCCGCTGCTGCGCTTCGTCAATTTCGACAACGTGCAGGTGGCCAAGTCGCTCGCCGCCAAGCCGCCCGCTTGGCTTGCGCCGATCGTCGAGTCGCCGTCCGCGCCGCTCGTTGCTGCCGGCGAAAACGACGGCAAACGCGTCGTGTGGATTGGTTTCAATCCGCTCGACAGCACATGGCCGCTGCGTGTTTCGTTCCCGATTTTCATCGCCAACGCTGCCGCTTGGCTCAACCCCGATGCCCGCACCGGCATCCGTGTCGGCGAGCCGTTTCACGTGCGATTAGCGAGCGAGGAAAAACCGGTGACCGTCGAGTTGCCGGACGGCTCGACGAGGGAAACCAAGACGACGACCAGCGGCGAGTTGATCTTCGGCGACACGTTTCAGCAGGGCGTTTACACGGCAACCGTCGGGACGAATGCGCTGCAGTTTTGCGTGAATCTGCTCGACAGAAACGAGAGCGACATCCGTTCGCGTCAGTCGCTGCAAATGGGCGAGTACGGCACGGTCGAGGCGACAGTGCAGGTGAGCGCCGACAAGGAGGCGTGGCGCTGGATCGCGATGCTGTGCCTCGGGTTCATCCTGTTTGAGTGGTGGTTTTACCATCGCCGCACCGCATGACCGTCCGGCTGCAAACGGCGTGGCTCATCGGCGTGGCGCTGCTTGCCGGTTGTGCGCCCGGCGGCGATTCGGTCACGGTTTACACCTCGCAGGACCAGGTTTACGCCGAGCCGATTTTGCAGCGGTTCGAGCAGGAATCCGGCGTTCGCGTGCGGGCCGTTTACGACAGCGAAGCCGTCAAGACGGTGGGGCTGATCAACCGCTTGATCGCCGAGAAAAACCATCCGCGCTGCGATTTGTTTTGGAACAATGAGGAGTTCCGCACGCACCAGCTCGCCGCTCGCGACGTACTCGCTGCTGGCGTGCCGATCGAGTCGTTCGGCGTGCGGACGCGGCAGTGGGTCTGGAACACAAACCGGCTTGGGCGCGCGGAGTTGCCGCCGAGCTTGGCCGCGCTTACCAACGCGCAGTGGCGTGGCCGGGTGGTGATCGCGCTGCCGCTGTTCGGCTCGACGGCGACGCATTTTCAAGTGCTGCGCCAGCGCTGGGGCGCGGCGCGGTGGCAGGCGTGGTGCCGCGCGCTGTTGGCCAACGGCGTGATGACGGTCGATGGCAACTCGACGGTCGTGCAGCTCGTCGGCCGCGGCGAGGTCGCGCTTGGCTTGACCGACTCCGACGACATCCGCGCCGGTCTTCGCAACGGCCTGCCGATCGCCGGCAAGCCGCTTGGCCAAGACGGCTTGGTCATTCGCAACACGCTGGGCCACATTCGCGGCGCGCCGAGGCCCGGCTTGGCCAACCGCTTGGCCAAGTTTCTGCAATCGCCGACAGTGCGGGCCGCACTCGTCGAGGCCGGCGCGATTGATCCCGTCGAAACACCCGCCACCGCGATCGCTTGGCCAAGTTTGGTCGAGGCCAACGAGCTAGCGGTGAGTGAACTTCAATCCATCTTCCTCGAGTGAAATGAGTTGGGGATTGCTGCTCAACAGTTTGGCGCTGGCCGCGCCGGTGGCGTTGGCTGCGGTGGTGGTCGGCTGGCTCGTCGCGCTGTTCATCGCTTCGTCGCGGGGCTGGGTGCGATGGGTGGCGCTGGTCGGTGCGATTGTTTCATTGGCGCTGCCGCCGTTTTTGGTCGTCAACGCGTGGCTGGGTTTGCTCGGGCACGCCGGTGTGCTGAAGCCGTGGCTGCCGCTTGACATTTATTCGCACGGCGGAGCAGCTTGGGTGTTGGCGCTGATGCTTTGGCCGTTGCCGTGCCTGATGTGCCTTGGCGCGCTCAAGCGGTTGACGGCGGAATTGCTCGACGCCGAGCCGGGGCTGGGCGGCTGGCCGCTCGTGCGATCGCTGCTGCTGCCAATGACGCTGCCGGCGGCGTTGCAGTCCGGGTTGATCGTGTTCGCGCTGGCGTTCAACAACATCGCGGTGCCGGCGATTTTGCAGGTGAAAGTTTTCCCGGCGCAGTTTTGGGTGCAGTTCAGCACGAGCTACAATTTTGCTCTGGCGTGGCAATACGGCTGGGTGCTGGCGGCGCTGCCGCTGGGATTGCTGTTGCTGCTGCGCGGCCGGCCGGTCGCCTGGCCGTGGGAGAGTCAAGGCGTGTCGCCGGAGGTGTTGCGCGACCGGCTTGGCCAGACGCCGCTCGGCTCGGTGACAATTGTAGCCGGGCTACTCGTTGGCTTGTCGGCTTTATTGCCGCTTGGCCATTTGCTTTTCGATGCGCGAACGTGGACGGATATTTCGGATGCAGTCCGCGCCGGCCGACAGGCGATTTGGAATTCGTTTTGGTACTCGGCAGCGACGGCGACGCTGGTCTCGGCGCTTGGCTTGGCGGCGGTTCGCTGGACCGGCCTGCGCTTGGCTTGGCTGCTCTTTTTTTTGCCGGGAGTGTTGCTCGGGGTAGTGTTGATTTTCCTGCTGAACCGTCCCGGCTTGGGTTGGCTTTACGGCGGACCTGGCATCGTGCTGCTGGCGTTTGGTCTGCGATATTTCGCGCTTGGCTGGGAGGGGATGCGCTTGGCCCGGGCGTCGATGGATGCCGACTTGCAAATCGTCACCGACCTCGCCGGCCTGCCGTGGTGGCAGCGTTGGCGGCACCTGTTTCTGCCGCAGGCCGGCCCGGCGCTGGCGGCGACGTGGTACGTGGTTT